>NZ_LOVS01000073.1:0-2087 GCF_001523835.1 Burkholderia sp. ABCPW 14
ATCCACACCTCGTCAGGATTTGCAGGATTCACGCGTCAATATGCCTGCTTCCTGCAAATCCAACAACACCGTTTCGGCATCACAGCCTTTCCGTATAAGCCGTCCAGGATTGTTCAGGTTCGACTATCGATGTTGGAATGGGCGCACGGACACTCATCGCGATGTGTAAGCCGCTACCGCCGCAGAAAAATCCTCGTCGCGTCAAGGTTGTCCGTGAGGCACGGGACCGGCACAATGCGAACATTTCTCGAATTTTTGAGCGCTACGCAAAAATGCTGCGTTCCGGGAAGATCAAGCGAACAGCATTGACCCTCGCCGAAAGCGCGGAAGAGCAGTTTCGCACGACCTTGGCGTGGATCGAGGAGAACAGGGCCGAAGGTGGTTGTCTCGGCAATATTCCTGAATTTGCAAACCGCATTCCAGAGAACATCCTCCGGATTGCAGCCAACCTGCACGTCATTGAGCAACGCGAAGGAACCGTGATCCAGCGTGACATCTTACTCAGTGCGATTCGTTTGATTATTTTTTTCACTGAACAGCATATCGCGTTGTTTGGTGAGATCGATGTACCTCTCGAAGAGAAGTATGCACGCGCCGTACTCGAATATTTGCGGCGAGAGTTCAAGAAATTCGAGGTACGCGGAACGCCCTGGACGGGCTGGATCGTCACGGTTCGCCAGATTCAACAGTACGTCGGGAACGCAGAAATTCGCTCGAAGCGTGACTATGTCGTCGATGCGCTTTATGTCCTCGCCCACGAGGGGATTGTGCGCCTAAACTTTGCTCCGGGAGAAAAGGTGGTTTCGGTTCAGTTGCTGGACAGCCACTTCGGCACGCGCCCCAAGGACATACCGAAACCGGATCACCATTGATGCTACAACGCTACAGGTAGCATGTGTAGCATCGACCGATGATCTCCCCTCGCCCACCCCGGCCAATTCTGGTCGGGGTATTTTTTATTGCGTGCAGAACTATGCATATGAGGAGTGGAATGAAAGCGCCGCTCTTCCCCAGCATCGCTGTTCGAATTCTTCGCCCTACCGAGCGAAGCTAACCAACCGCACTTATGCTTTATTTGGAATATATAAGTTATCATCCTTAATAAATCAACAATCGCGCACAATCAATCAACATTAGCATATCTCGATTTCAATGATGGACGAGCATCGCTTGCAGGCAGCTCATCCATCGAAGAAATGGGGTAATCAATAACCTTCACCAACACGGCGAAGGACCCATCACGTTGCAACCATGATGAAAATCATTGAAGACATTGAGACGCTCAGAATAATTTCCCAGATTGACGAACGAATCAACCTTGAACAAACCAATGAGGGTGAAAAAACCAAAACGATCATTCACAAGGGGTATGCTTCAGGACATCTATTTACAATCGAGAGATTCGTGAAGTCCATCTCGACCCGATGGACTGGTGGATTCGTTGAGGAACGAGCAAAATACAGTGGCTTGACGAAGTTACGCAAGCTGTTACTTGGAAAGAATTTCTACAGCCTCATGAATGATTGCATCGAACGATATTCAAACATGTATCGATACTCTGCACGCGTCGAAGCGTTTTATGATGTCTGCAAAGAGATGGCGCTTCTTAGCCCGCTTGGAGAAAGGCTGTTCGACTTCGGAAACCCTGAGCATGTCCATGTTCGGACCGGGATGCGATATTTCGAGATATTCAACATTCTGATCGGGAAGATCCGTGCGCGGATTCAGTCTCGAAAATTCACTGAACGGGAACGTCTTCGCCTGGTCAATGCAACGCGCAGAGAGCGTAGTGTTCTTGAGATGGAAGAGGCCATGTTTTCTGAGAGGACGGGAAGATCTCGCTGGCTGGTACTATCGCTGACGTTGCGTATCAAGCCGGCGTTTCGTCGATGGGTTACGCCTGAGATGTTCCAACAGTATCGCAAGCGCTTCTTCGTTGCTCGCCGGTACAATGAGCTGATGTTGATGGCGGCGTAAAACCGCGCTTAAACGGCGGCGCAATGCTGAGTAATTTTCTCAAGTACGCAGGGGCCCTCGGGCCCCTTTGACGTGTTGCGACGGCGGTACCGTTCAGAACGGCGGGTCGG
>NZ_LOVS01000074.1:0-1409 GCF_001523835.1 Burkholderia sp. ABCPW 14
CGTCGACGGCCCGCCCCACTGGTGCGACGCCGACAGCAGCTTGATGTCGCCGTTCGTGCCGAGCGTGATGCCGTCGCCGATCTCGAGATAGCTGCCGTCCTCGGCGACGAGCCGGATCTTCGGCGCGCTCACGAGCACCTCGTTCTCGTTCGTCGTGATCTTGACGCCCTTCTGCGCGTTCGCCGTCAGCGTGTCGGCCTGCGCCTGCAGCAGCACTGGCCCTTCGCCCGCCACGGCCTGCACGCCCGCGCCACGCGCGAACAGCTGCATCCCTTGTCCCGCCGTCGCGTTGAACCGCTGGCCGCTCATCAACTGAAGATGCTGCTGCGCGACCTGATCGATGTTCTCGCCGGCGTAGGTCACGTGCGTCTTCGGGGTGACGTTTACCGACCCAGCCTGTGCGCCGAATGCCATCAGTGCCTGATCTCCGCTGGTGGCCGGCGCGCCGACGCCGTCCGCTCCCGCGCCGGTGCCCGGCGCCCAGCTCTTGAAGACCGCGGCCACCGCCTGCTGGCCGGCTGTATCCGCCGCCTGCCCGCCGTGCTGCCCCGCGTAATCGCCCAACGCCTTGAACAGCGCCGTGCACTCGCCGAGCAGCCGGACCAGCTCGTCGCGGTCGAGTTGGCCGCCGCTCGCCTGCGTGCGCGCGTAGGTCGTCAGCAGGATGCCCTGCGCCGCCCGCAGCGCCGCCGCGGCATCGGTGCGCAGCTCCGCGCCCTCGCCACGCGCCTTCCCGTGGCCGTTCTCTCGCGGCTGGGTCAGATAACCGAGGTTCAGCTGCGAGTGCGCGTGTTCGCTCGCAAGCTGTGCGCTGATCTGATTCGGCGTGTCGTCGAGACGCAGCTGGTTGTACCGCTGCCCACGGATCTCCTTCGTCTTGATGCCGGACAGGTAGCGGTTGCCCGGCAGCCTGCCCGCATGGCTGAACGTCGCCGGCGGATTCGCACCGTTGCTCAGCACCCCGATGATCACCAACCGGTCCGGATCGCCGCCGACACAACCGAGCAGGACTTCCATGCCGACGCGCGGCAGGAACGATGCGCCGAAATGGGTGCCGGCAAGACTCGTCGCCACGCGGATCGGTGCGCTGTCGCCCGCATTGTCGTTAGTGCCCGCGCCCTGCGCGTGCGCGTGGTCCTGAGGATCGAGGCCGTGAATCCGCACGCGCACCCGGCCGTCTTCGTCGCAGAACACTTCTTCTCCCTCAGCGCCGACGATCGTGCCCGTCAGCAGATGCACGGGCGGCAGGTCGGTCTGAGGGTCGTACGCGGGTGCAAGCGGTACGCCGCGGCGCACGCAGGTGAACGTGTTCTCGTAACGGGTGTCGGCATCCTTCGCGAGCGCGGCCGGCAATGCAGGGGCTGCGTGCGCGAGATTGCGGCTCGCCGCGAACAGCGCCTGTACGCGTT
>NZ_LOVS01000075.1:0-691 GCF_001523835.1 Burkholderia sp. ABCPW 14
CGTCCGCCGCGCGCGCGGCCTGCTCGTCGGCAAGCTCGCGCGCGCCGATCAGGTGCTCGATGCCGGCGCCAGTGGCCGCGCCGAGCAGCGCAGCAAGCAGATACGGCCACGCAAATTTCAGGAAGATCATTTCGGCTCCTTCGCATGCAGTTGCTTCAGTTCGTCCGGCGAATAGACGAAGCCCGGCAGCAGGAACGCCTGCACGCTCCAGACCGGGTCGCTTTCCTCGTGCCGTCCGTGCCCCTTGCCGCGATGATGCAGCGCGCACAGCAGCAACTGGTTGTACGTCGAGTCGACGAACGTCTCGGGCCGCACCGGATCGAACGCTTCCCAGTCGAACCCCAGTGTCAGCCTGATCACGTCCCAGACGGGGTGTTGGCGCGGGATCTGCACGACGCGCCGCAGCTTGTGGCTGAACATCGTGTCGACCTGGTTGAGCGCGACGTCGCGGATCCGCTTCCAGTCGATCGCGTGCGAGAACGCCCACTCGAAGAACCGGTGATGCGACTCGACCGCCTGGTCGTCGCCGCAGACCGCGCAGACATAGCCGCCGGCCGCCTTCATCGCGCGCTTGCTCGCGCGGAAGGTCGGCGACTCAGTGCGCGATTCGTGGTCCGGGTAAAAAACGTCCTCCGACAGCGTGCGGCGCGTCTCGTGAGTTTTCGCAGTCGTCATAGTCCGCGCTCGCACA
>NZ_LOVS01000076.1:0-1191 GCF_001523835.1 Burkholderia sp. ABCPW 14
GGATGCTCTGCACAAACGCGAATCGAGTGTGCTTGGTCGTTTGACAGGAAGCTGAATGCGCCACGACGCCAACCTATCAGCCCGGAACGAAGCTGGCCGGCACGCGCCGAGCAGCCTTCGCGTGCTGCGTGCGGGGTATCGGCGTGAGCCAGAAACGCGCTCATGCCGCAGCAGCCAGCAGCTTGCCGCGCGCCATCCACAAGTTGGACAGCGCGAACAAGGTCATGAGTTGCGCGGTGTTCTTTCTCAGCCCCCGATACCGAACCTTGGTGTAGCCGAACTGCCGCTTGATTACCCGGAACGGATGCTCGACCTTGGCCCGGATGCCCGCCTTGATTCGCTCGACCTGATCGATGAGCGCGTCAAGCGGCTTGCTTTTGTCCAGGACGCGACGTTTGCCTGGCTTCATCGCCACGTGCCAGTTCACACCGGCCCGGACGTCCGGACGCTTGTGCACACCCTGATAGCCCGCATCGCCAAACGCCTCGGTTTCGTCGCCATGCAGCAGGCTGTTGGCTTCGAGCACGTCGCTGACGTTGCCCGACGTGCCCCGCACCGTGTGCACCAAGCCGCTTTCGGCATCGACACCAATATGCGCTTTCATGCCGAAATACCACTGGTTGCCTTTCTTGCTCTGATGCATCTCCGGGTCGCGTTCGCCCGACGCGTTCTTGGTCGAACTCGGCGCGCTGATCAGCGTCGCGTCCACCACCGTGCCTGCGCGCAGCATCAATCCCTTGTCGCGCAGAATATCGTTGACCAACGCGAGGATCTGCGCGGCCAACTTGTGCTTCTCCAGCAGATGACGGAATCGCAGGATGGTGCTCTCGTCGGGCAGCCGCACCGTCCAGTTGTCCAGACCGGCGAACTCCCGGTACAGCGGCACGTCGTGCAGCGCTTCTTCCATCGCCGGGTCCGACAGGCCGAACCATTGCTGCAGGAAGTGGATGCGAAGCATCGCCTCGACCGCGAACGGCGGACGACCGCGCTTGCCTTCCGGCGCGTACGGCGCGATCAGCATCACCAAGTCGGCCCACGGCACCACTCGGTTCATCTCGTCCAGCAATTCCCGCTTGCGCGTGCGCTTCGTCGACAAGTTCAGTCCAAGGTCAGTTTGTTTCATGGGCTACATGCTCGCTGCCTCGACGATTCATGGCAAGCACTCGCGAAGGCTAGTTGTGCAGAATTTCC
>NZ_LOVS01000077.1:0-9918 GCF_001523835.1 Burkholderia sp. ABCPW 14
GGATCGCGTTGAGCACTTGCAGGTTCGGCAGGCTCACATTGCCTCGCTGTCGCGGCAGGCAATGTTCGATCTGTTTGAATTGGGCTTCGGAGATTTCCATCCCCGAAGCATAACCTTAAATCAATGTAGTGTGAACACGCCCTAGGGACACCGAAGCGGAATCGGGCGCGATAGCGGACATGGACGCGGGCGTGAAAGCGGCATCGCGATGCGAAGCGGATGAAAGAGCGGTCACGGAATCGATGCTCATCGGATCAGGACAATGGAATGTATGGATGACGAACGATGCGTCGCGCGACGTTGCTGCGGATCGAAGCGCGGCGCGAGTAAAGAACCGATCGGTCGAACGCATGCGCGACATCGCCGAGTCGAATCGGCATGCGTCGCGCGCTGCGACGCCGGATCGGAACCAAGCACGCCGTGCGGCGCAACATCGCGGCACGGCGCGCAAGCGAACGACATGCGCGACGAAGCAAACGCGCGGCGCGCGCGCACCGCCTTCGCGCCGGATCGAACGATCGACCATCCCGATGCGCGATCCTCACGCATCGACGGCCCATGCCGTGCAGCGCGACGCCGAAGCACATCGACGCTCGGCGCGCAACGCGGGGCCGGCGCAAGCCGACGCGCAGCAAGCGATTCGCGACGAACGCAACACGACGCGCCGCTCGCCGCACGACTACGGCCGCGCCGCCGAATCACGCCACGCGCGCGCCGAAGGCCCGCCATCCGAAGCAAGCGATCAATCGACATCGACATGCGAATACCCGGACACGAACGGCTTGCGCGTGCCGTCTTCGCGATAGACCGAGCGCTCGACCGCGCCGATGTCCGCGCCATAGACGTGGATGCTGATCGACACGCGATCGGCGAACGCATTGGTCACGCGATGGATGTCGCCGACCGCGGGCGACACGGCCTCGACGCGACCCGGCTCGAGCCGCACCGCGTCGCCCGCCGGCAGCGGCCGGCCGTCACCAGGCGCGAGCGCATAAGGCTGCGAATACTCGGCGCCGCGCAGCATGCCGATCAGCCCCCACACCGTGTGGTCGTGGATCGGCGTCGTCTGCCCCGCCCCCCAGACGAAGCTCACGACCGAAAAGCGCGCGGCCGGATCGAGATGCAGCAGGAACTGCTGATAGCGCCCGGGATCGGAACGGGCGTACGCGGCGGGCAGCCAGTCGTCGCGCGCAACGAGGTCCGCGAGCAGCGCCGCGCCTTCGCGCAGGATGCGCGGCTCGTCCGGCCGCGTGTCGACGAGCCGCTCGAACGCGGCGACGAACGCGCGCAGCGGCACGCTCGCGCGCAACGCAGCCGGAGAGGATTCGTTATGCAAAGAACGCGTGCTCATCGACAGCCTCTTCGAATATGATTGTTCGACATGATGCAACTCAAACTCCATGCAAGACAAACATGAAAATAAGCGATATCGACGCCTATGCGGCCGTGGTCCGCTGCCAGTCGCTGAGCCAGGCGGCGGCCGAGCTCGGCATCACGCAACCGGCGATCACGCGCCGCGTGCAGAACCTCGAGGAGGCGCTCGGCGTCGAGCTGCTCGACCGCAACACGAAGCCGCCCCGCCCGACCGAGATGGGCTGGCGCGTGCACGACCAGTGCCGCGCCGTGCTGCGCGAGATGCGCGCGCTGCGCGAGCTCGTCGCCGAGCCGCTGTCGCCCGCGGGCGCGTTCCGGCTCGGCGTCACGCATGGGATCGGCGAGCTGCTGCTGCTCGATCTGCTCGCGATGCTGCGCGACCGCTGGCCCGCGCTCGCGCCGCAGGCCGCGACCGGCTGGGGCGGCGCGCTGCTCGATCAGCTCGGCCACGATGAACTCGACGCGGCGCTCGTGTTCCTCGCGCGCGAGGTCGCGCTGCCGCCTCAGGCCGCGGGCGAGCGGCTGCTCGGCACGCGGCTCGTCGTCGTCGCGCGCAAGGGCGACTTCCGCCGTCGCAGCTACCGGCTCGCCGATTGCCACGCAGCCGGCTGGGTGCTCAACCCGGACGGGTGCGGATTCCGCGCGAGCCTGAAACGCGCGCTCGATGCGCAGCGGCTGCCGCTGCGCGTCATGCTCGACACGTACGGGCGCGAGCTGCAGTTGCAGAGCGTCGCGAATGGGCTCGGCCTCGGGCTCGCGCCGCTGCCGCTCGTCGAGATCAGTCCGCTGCGCGATGCGCTCGACATCGTGCCGCTCGCCGATTTCAAGCCGCAGATCGATCTGTGGGCGCTGCGGCGCGCGGACGCCGCGCGGCTCGCCGCGCCGGCCGGCGCGATCGGTCAGCTCGCGCGGGCGCGGTTTCGCGCGCTCGGCGATGCGCATGCGCCGCATGCGGCAATCGATGTGCGGACGTCGCACGGCCGAGCCGGCCGCCGCGCGAAGCGGCAGCGCGATACCGCGTGAGCTCGAATCTCCATGCGCCCGTTTTTCCGTTCGCGCCGCGCGCTGCGGCGCGGCGCGCGCCACCAGCCGCCCCGCGCGACTCACAGCCCGACTCATCGCGCATCGCCATGTGCGGCGAACGCGGCGCGCCCCGCCGCGACGAGAATCGAATCGTTCTGCGGCGTGTGGGTCCGGCTGCACAGCACGTCGCGGTGATAGCGTTCGAGCGGGTTGTGACGGCTCAGCCCGTGATTGCCCGATAGCTGCAATGCAAGCTCCGTCACGCGGATCGCGTGGCTCGTCACCGTGAATTTGACGAGTCCGCTCGCGTCGACGTCGGGCGGCGCGCCCGCGTCGGCGCGCGCGGCAACATCGTCGAGCAGCACGCGGTTCGTCTGCAGCAGCGCATCGATCTCGCCGACGATCTCCTGCACGCGCGGCAGCGTCGCGAGCGGCGCGCCGAGGCTCGCCGGCGCGCGCGACTTCGCGAACCCGACCACCCAGTCGCGCGCCGCCCGCGCGACCGCGTCGTACAGGCTGCCGAGCAGCACGATCATCCACGCCTGCAGGTCGGCATGCGCGTCGACGTCGGCCTGGCTCGCGCCCGTCGGCGCCCACGCGTCGGGCGCGCGCAGATCGACTGCGTGATCGAACGGAATTCGCGCGTCGTCGAACACGACCTCGTGGCTGCCGGATGCGCGCAGCCCCAGATGATTCCAGCTTTCGATCACGCGGATGCCGTCGCCCGCCGCGCGCGTGCTCGCCGCATCGCGCGGCACGAGAAACTCGCCGACGCGCGGCGGCGCTTCGTCGGTCCGCGCCCACACCGCGAGCCAGCGCAGCGCCGGGATGCCGGTGCTGTACAGCTTGTGGCCGCCGATGCGCCAGCCGTCGCCGTCGCGGCGCGCGACGGTCGCGGGGAGCCCGCCGCGCGCGGGCGAGCCGAGCTCGGGCTCGACGCGCAGCGCGTTGATCAGCGCGCCGTCGGCCGCGGCGCTCGCGAACACAGCACGCCGCACGTGCGCCGGCCAGCGGCTGTCCGCGCGGCCGAGCGCGCGATGCTGCAGGTAGGTCATCGTCAGCACGAGCGCGGTCGCGGCGTCCGCATGGGCGATCGCGCCGACGATCCGGCGCGCGCGGGCGAGCGTCGCGCCGCCCCCGCCGCAGTCGCGCGGCGCGGCCTGCGCGATGAGGCCATGCGCGTGCAGCCATTCGAAATGCGCGTGCGGGAAGCTGCCTTCCGCGTCGTGCCGCGCGGCGCGCTCGGCGATGCGCGGCGCGAGCTCGGCGAGGCTCGCGGCAAGGCGCGCGTCTTCCGTATCCGCGATCGCCGCCGATTCGGACGGCGCGGCGGCGGACGGCGCGCGCTCGTTCGATGCGCCGGCGATGCGCGCATCGCCGGGCCGCCGCGCGCCGCCGTCCGGCTCGCGGCCGGTCGCCACGCCGTCGTCGTGCGAGCTCGCTCGGGGCGTATCGCCCTTCTCGCGCGCGACAGACGATTCAGTAAAAAGAGAAGCCATCTGCGGACATTCCGTCATCGAAGCCGATCTCGAAACCAGTCGATCGTCAGAGGAAGAAAACCGTTCGCCCGAGATGCGAACGAGATGCGAACGACATGCGAACGAGATGCGAACGACATGCGAACGAGATGCGAACGACATGCGAACGAAACGGATCGCCCACAGCGTAAGCTGCGCCGCCGCACCCGGCAAACCATGCAAATAATATATGGATTCCGATATTTATTATTTATTCCATGCATGATCCTGGCGGTAATCTGCGCTCCAGATTCCCGGTGCGCGCTCGCATCGCAGCCGCGCGCCGGGCAGGCATCGAACCGCCCGGCATGCCCGGGCGCCCCGCATCGGAGACCCAGATGAGCGTCGAGATCATCGGCATGATCCAGAGCCAGAAGCAGTCGGAAATCCATCCGCCGACCGGCAACGCGGTCGACCGCGACTATGTCCGCGCATTCGCGCAAGCGCACGAGCGCGCCGGCTTCGACCGCATCCTCGTGCCGCACCATTCGACGGGACCGTCGGCGACGCTGACGATCTCGTACGCGGCGGCCGTCACCGAGCGGGTCCACTTCATGCTCGCGCACCGTCCCGGCTTCACTGCGCCGACACTCGCCGCGCGCCAGATCGCGACGCTCGACCAGTTCAGCGGCGGCCGGCTCGCGGTCCACTTCATCTCGGGCGGCGCCGACGACGAGCAGCAGCGCGACGGCGACTTCCTCGACCACGACGCGCGCTACGCGCGCACCGACGAGTATCTCGGCATCCTGCGCCGGATCTGGACCGAGGACCGGCCGTTCGATCACGCGGGTGTCCACTACCGCTTCAGGCAGGGCTATTCGGAAGTGAAGCCCGCGCAGAAGCCGCACGTGCCCGTGTATTTCGGCGGCGCGTCGGACGCGGCGCTCGCGGTTGCCGGCAGGCACGCGGACGTCTACGCGCTGTGGGGCGAATCGCTCGACCAGGTGCGCGACCTGACGACGCGCGTGCGCGCCGCGGCGGCCGCGCACGGACGGCAATTGCGCTTCTCGGTATCGTTCCGGCCGATCCTCGCCGCGACCGAGGACGCAGCGTGGGCCCGCGCGCACCGGATCCTCGATGAGACGCGGCGGCTGCGCGAGGCGGCCGGGCTCGGCATCGGCAGCCCGCAGCAGAGCGAGGGCGCGCGGCGGCTGCTCGCCGCGGCCGAGCGCGGCGCGCGCGTCGACAAGCGGCTGTGGACCGAAATCGCGAAGCTCACGGGCGCGCGCTCGAACTCGACCGCGCTCGTCGGCACGCCCGAGCAGGTCGCCGACGCGCTCGCCGACTACTACGACCTCGGCGTGACGACGTTCCTGATCCGCGGCTTCAACCCGCTCGACGACGCGATCGACTACGGCCGCGAGCTGATTCCGCGCGTGCGCGAGCGCGTCGCCGCGCGCGACGCCGCCCGCAAGGTCGCGTGAACGCGCGACGGCCCGCTCCGCCCTCGCGTCGCCAGCCGGCCGATCAATCGATCGACCGATCGACCGATCCGCCCATCCGTCAGCCAACGCCATCCACGCCATGTCCGCCGCCCAGCTCGCCGAAACTCGCCCCGTGTCCGGTCTCGCGCTCAATCCGCAGCCACAGCAGAAATTCTGGTTCGATCCGCCCGCGCCGCGCATCGGCGTCGAAGCGGAGCGCCGCCATCGGCGCGAGCGGCTCGCCGGCGCGTTCCGGCTGTTCGCGCGGCACGGCTTCGATCTCGGCCTCGCCGGCCACATCACCGCGCGCGATCCGGCGCTGGCCGACCACTTCTGGGTCAATCCGCTCGGCGTGCATTTCTCGCGGATCAAGGTGTCCGACCTGCTGCTCGTCAACAGCCGCGGCGAGACCGTGATCGGCGACCGGCCGCTCAACCAGGCCGCGTTCGCGATCCATGCGGCGATCCACGATGCGCACCCGCACGTCGTCGCGGCCGCGCACACGCATTCGACGTACGGCAAGGCGTGGTCGACGCTCGGCCGCCCGCTCGATCCGCTGACGCAGGACGCGTGCGTGTTCTTCGAGGATCACGCGCTCTTCGACGACTTCACCGGCATGGTCGTCGACACGAACGAAGGCGAGCGGATCGCGCGCGCGCTCGCGAAGCCGGGCGGCGGCACGCACAAGGGCGCGATCCTGCGCAATCACGGCATCCTGACCGCGGGGCCGAGCGTCGAGGCGGCCGCGTGGTGGTACATCGCGCTCGACAACGTCGCGCGCACGCAGTTGTTGGCCGAAGCGGCGGGCGCGCCCCGCCCGATCGACGCCGCCACCGCGCGCCATACGCACGGGCAAATCGGCGGCCCCGAAGGCGCGCTGCACGCGTTCGAGAGCCTGTACGCGACGCTCGTCGCCGCCGAGCCCGACCTGCTCGATTGAGCGCGATCGACGCACGATCGCGCCGCCTCATCACTCGCTACGCCCGGAGATCCTCGCCATGACACGTGCCCTCGATGCCTCTTCGTCCGAGACCTCTTCGTCCGATGCCGCGCCCGCACGCGACGCGACCGCGCAAACGCCGACACCGCCCGCGCCGAGCCGCCGCAAGCTGCTGCGCGCGGCGGGCGCGGCCGCGCTCGCGGCCCCGGCGCTGACGCTCGGCCGCCGGGTCTGGTCCACGCCGCCGCTCAGGAAGCTCACGTTCGCGTGGAACCAGAACGCGTTCTGCCTCACGCCGATCGTGGTCGCCAAAGAACTCGGCTTCTTCGAGAAGAACGGCCTGTCGGTCGACCTGATCAACTACAGCGGCTCGACCGACCAGTTGCTCGAATCGATCGCGACCGGCAAGGCAGACGCCGCGGTCGGCATGGTCCACCGCTGGCTGAAGCCGCTCGAAGCCGGCTTCGACGTGAAGATCATTGGCAGCTCGCATGGCGGCTGCGTGCGCCTCGTCGGCGCGAAGGCGGCGGGCGTCACGTCGCTCGCGGCGCTGAAAGGCAGGACTGTCGGCGTGAGCGACCTCGCCGCGCCCGGCAAGCACTTCTTCTCGATCCTGCTCGCGAAGCACGGCATCGATCCGGAGCGCGACATCACGTGGCGGCAGTATCCGGCCGACCTGCTCGGCGTCGCGGCCGACAAGGGCGAGATCCACGCGATCGCCGACGGCGACCCGAACCTCTACCTGCTCGAGAAGCGCAGCCGCGGCGCGTACGTCGAGCTCGCGACGAACCTGTCCGGCGAGTACGCGCGCAAGGTGTGCTGCGTGATCGGCGCGCGCGGCGCGCTCGTGCGCAACGACCGGCCGGCCGCCGCCGCGCTCGCGCGCTCGATCGTGCAGGCGACCGACTACACGCACGAGAACCCGAACGAATCGGCGAAGGTGTTCGCGAAATATTCGCCGAAGATCGATCCGGAAGATCTGCGCAAGCTGTACGCGACGCTCACGTACACGCACCATCCGACCAACGTCGATCTGCAGAGCGAGATCGCGTTCTATGCGGACGACTTCCGCCGGATCGGCGTGATCAGGAAATCGACCGACCCGCAGCGCTTCGCGCAGCAGGTCTATGCGAACGTGCTGGGGTGATCCGATGGCGACGCTACATGATGCATCGTCCCCGGCGCCGTCCGCCGCCGCTGCCGCCGCCATCGAAGGCGGGCGTCGGGGCGCGGCGGCCGCCGCGAGGCGCGCCGCTCGCGCGCCCGCGCCCGCATGCGGCGCGTGCGCCGCGGCGGGCGACCCCGCCGCGCGCCGCACGAACGCAGCAGGACTCTGGCGCGCGGGACTCGTCGCAACCGTCGCGTGGCTCGCGCTCGGCGCGATCGCACGGCAGTGGCCGAACCGGATCGTCGGCTTCGCCGACTGGGCGTACACCGACGCGCTCGGCGTTGCCGCGTGGGTCGTCGCCGCCGCGCTGGCGGCGCTCGCGGGGCTGAGCGCGTTCGTGCGCGTGGCGCCCGGCGCGCGCGCCGGCGCCGCGCTCGCGACGCTGCGGCGCGCGGGACCGTGGCTCGTCGCGCTGCCGCTCGGTCTCGCCGCGTGGGAGATCCTGACCGCGAAGACCGCACTGCTGCCGACGCCGTTCTTCGCACCGCCGCAGGCGCTGATCGAGGTGTACGTCGACGACTGGCCGCGCCTCGCCGGCAGCGCCGGCAACACGCTGAAGCTGCTCGGCATCGGCTTCCTGTATGGCGCGATCGTCGGCTTTCTGGTCGGCGTGTCGATCGGCTGGTCGCGGCGCATCGGCTACTGGGTGCACCCGGTGCTGCGCGTGCTCGGCCCCGTGCCCGCGACCGCGCTGCTGCCGCTCACGTTCTACTTCTTCCCGTCGAGCTATTCGGCCGCCGCGTTCCTGATCGCGCTCGCGACGGGCTTTCCGGTCGCGGTGCTCACGTGGTCCGGCGTCGCGAGCGTGAACAAAGCGTATTACGACGTCGCGCGCACGCTCGGCGCGAACGCGCGCTTCCTCGTGCTGCGCGTCGCGATCCCGGCCGCGCTGCCGCAGGTGTTCGTCGGCCTCTTCATGGGCTTGAGCGCGTCGTTCACGGTGCTCGTCACGGCCGAGATGATGGGCGTCAAGTCGGGCCTCGGCTGGTATCTGAGCTGGGCGCAGGGCTGGGCGTCGTACGTCAACATGTACGCGGCGCTCATCGTGATGGCGCTCTTGTTCTCCGGACTCATCACGCTGCTGTTCGCGGTGCGCGACCGGGCGCTCGCGTGGCAGAATGGAACCGTCAAATGGTGAGCGAAGCGACTGCGGCGCATACGGCCGGTGCGCACGGACCGACCTCGGCAAACGCGGCGTCGGCGGTGCCGGCGGCCGCGCCGAGCGGCGCGCGCATCGACGTGCAGCGCGTCAGCCACTGGTTCGACACGCCCGGCGGGCCGCTCAAGGTGCTCGACGACGTGACGCTGTCCGTCGCGCCCGGCGAGTTCGTCGCGCTGCTCGGGCCGAGCGGCTGCGGAAAATCGACGCTGCTGCGGCTCGTCGCGGGCCTCGACGCGGCGACGCAGGGCACGCTCCAGCAGGATGGCGCGCCGATCACGCGGCCCGATCCGTCGCGGATCGTCGTGTTCCAGGACCCGACGCTGTATCCGTGGCGGCGCGTGCGCGCGAACGTCGCGCTCGGGCTGCAGGCGCGCGGCGTGCTGAAGCGCGAGCATGGCCGCATCGACGAGGCGCTCGCGCGCGTCGGCCTCACCGAGTTCGCCGACGCGTTTCCGCATCAATTGTCGGGCGGGATGGCGCAGCGCGTCGCGCTCGCGCGGGCGCTCGTCAACGATCCGCAACTGCTCGTGCTCGACGAGCCGCTCGGCAAGCTCGATTCGCTCACGCGGCTCGCGATGCAGGCCGAGCTCGCCGCGCTGTGGCGGCGCGCGCGGTTCTCGGCGCTGCTCGTCACGCACGATGTCGAGGAGGCGCTCTTTCTCGCGCAGCGCGTGATCGTGTTCGGGCCGCGGCCCGCGCGCATCGTCGCGGAACTGCGCGTCGACCTGCCCTATCCGCGCCATCGCGGCGCTCCGCATCTCGCCGAGCTGCGACGCGAGGCGCTGCGGCATCTCGGGCTCGACGCGAGCTGGTAGGCGGCGGACGATGGACGGGAGACTGGGCGACGGCGCGTCGCTTTCGGTTTGCACGGGAGGCGGGTGCGGCGTCACGCGAGCGAAGGTGAAGGTCGCGGGCAGCGCGGGCCGCGATCGCCAGGATCGATCGAGACGATGGAATCGCTCCGGTCGATCAAGCGGGGCAAGTGACGGCGCGTTCGGTCGCCGGAGCCGTTGCATCGATCACTCGAGATGCGCGACGCCTGTCGAGCGTTCGTGCGATCCGGCTCGGATCGAATCTCCGAAACTTGTTGGATTGGCGAGCGCGGAAACATGCGGTGTGCGTTTGATGCGTCCGATGTGTTCGATGTGTTCGATGCGTTCGATGCGTTCGATGCGTTCGATGCGTTCGATGCGTTCGATGCGTTCGATGCGTTCGATGCGTTCGATGCGTTCGATGCGTTCGATGCGTTCGATGCGTTCGATGCGTTCGATGCGTTCGATGCGTTCGATGCGTTCGATGCGTTCGATGCG
>NZ_LOVS01000078.1:0-873 GCF_001523835.1 Burkholderia sp. ABCPW 14
TCGCGCCCCGCATCAACCACTTGCTCGTCCCGCATCGGCCGTATTCGCAATTTCTATTTTTATGCGTGCGCCGTGCCGCCAATCTATGACGCCGCCGGAAAAGCGCGGATTTCGACCGCCATCGACAGTCTGATCCTCCATGCTCGAATGGGGCCATTTCCGGTTGAACAGATCGATGTATTCGCCGATGGAGCGCCGGGCGTGGCTGATCGACTCGTACGCGTTCAAATAGACTCCTTCGTACTTGATGCTGCGCCAGACCCGCTCGACGAACACGTTGTCGCGCCAGGCCTCCTTGCCGTCCATCGACAACGGCGTCGGTGAACGCGCCCGCAGTGAACTGACTGCCCTGATCATAATGTCCGGCAGCCCGTAGCGGGCAAACGCTTCCTCCAGCGCCTCAACAGCGTGCGAGGCTGCCAATGTGATAGCAACCCGGTGCGCGAGAACCTTGCGGCTCGCCCAGTCCACCTCTCAATGCAACTCGATATCCGGGAATCATCAATTTCGGGTTGAAAATCGCACCCGATCACCTATGCTGAAACCCGCGTGAAATGCGGTGCGCCGGACATGGCGAAGCGAAATATTCCCGCAATCGGCGCGCCTTTTGTTCACTATTTTTAGGTTCATCGAGGAATTCCGGGGAACGCGGCGCGGATTTTGAGGAAGAAATATTCCTCGTCGCGGTACCCGTAAGCGCGACGCTTGATGACCTTGATGGTGTTGTTGATGCCTTCGACGACGCGGGTATTGAGCGGATGGCGGCAGCGGGCCAGGATGCCGTGCCAGTAACCCTGCAAGCGCTGGGCAAACAGTTGCAGCGCGGCAATCCCGCTTTGCCGGGCTTGCTCGATCCATTGCCCCCAAGCCTTT
>NZ_LOVS01000079.1:0-10613 GCF_001523835.1 Burkholderia sp. ABCPW 14
GCAGAGTGAACGGGTTGGTTTGCAACAACGGTGGCAAGTCTCGGCATCCACGTTACGGACGGCGTCGGGATATCCCGGCCAAACCCCTATCAGCGATCACCAGCCACCCACCAGGCCCGGTGACAACACCCCCCGGATCATGACTGCGACTGGGGGCGGGAATCATGCCGGGCCTGGCTGGCCAAAACCCCAATTATCGGGGTGTGAAGATAGTAACGGGGGCAAGCGACGCATACGGCGTCGAACAAATTCTGAGTCTTCGGCGTTTCGAAAGCTTCGGTTGCGTCGTGCCGTCTTTCCGGCGGTATCGCATCGAAAGCATGCGATATGTCGGCCAAAATGGCTGATTCCGCCCTTATCCGGTTGTAATAGTCCATAAGGAAAAAGGGGTTAAGTCGGCCGGCTCGGCGGCCGTAAACAAGGGAGTTCGCCCTCGTCCCCACGTCGCCCCATGCTCTCCTCGATCCGGTCCCGCATCCTCGCCGCGTGCCTTGCCATCGTCATCGGCTCGCTCGTCATCAACACGGCGCTCAATTACTTCGTCGCCAATCGCTACAACCGCGAGTCCATCACCCAGAACCTCAGCGCGGTGCTGACCGGCCACGAGGCGGGCATCGCCGACTGGGTCGCGTCGAAGACGCAGATGATCGTGTCGGTCGAAGACGCGAGCCTCGCGCCCGATCCGATTCCGGCGCTCAAGCAGATCGCCGCCGCCGGCGGGTTCACCAACGTCTACATCGGCTACGCGGACAAGACCGCGAAGTTCTCCGACGCGACCGGCATTCCGCCCGACTACGATCCGACCGGCCGCCCGTGGTACAAGCAGGCCGTGCAGGCGGGCAAGCCCGTCGTCACGCCGCCTTACGTCGATGTCGGGACGGGCAAGCTCGTCGTCGCGTTCGCCGCGCCGATCCTGCGGGACGGCGTGCTGAAGGGCGTCGTGTCCGGCGACGTCGCGATGGACAGCGTGATCGCGAACGTCAAGGCGATCCATCCGACGCCCGAGAGCTTCGGGATGCTCGTCGACCGCAGCGGCCACATCGTCGCGCATTCCGATCCGAAGCTCACGCTCAAGCCCGTCACCGATCTGTCGGACGATTTGAGCGTCGACGCGCTCGCCGCGTCGTCGGCCAACGACAGCGCCGCGCCGATCGAAGCGCACGTCGCGGGCGCCGCGAAGCTGATGCGCGCGCGCGCCGTGCCGGGCACCGACTGGCTGACCGTCGTCGCGCTCGACAAGTCCGACGCGATGGCCGGCATGCATTCGCTGCTGCTCGTGTCGATCGGCACGCTCGTTGCGCTCGTCGTCGTCGCGGCGGTGATCGTGAGCGCCGTCACGGGCGTCGCGTTCAAGGGGCTCGCGCGCATTCGCGACGCGATGGAGTCGATCGGCTCCGGCACGGGCGACCTGACGCAGCGTTTGCCCGACACGGGCCGCGACGAAGTCGCGCAGATCGCGCGCTCGTTCAATGCGTTCGTCGGCAAGCTGCACGACGTGATGCGCGTGATTCGCGACGCGAGCGAATCGGTGCGCCATGCGGCAAGCGAAATCGCATCGGGCAACCACGATCTGTCGCGCCGCACCGAATCGGCCGCGGCGAGCCTTCAGGAGACGGCCGCATCGATCGAGGAGATCACGTCGACGGTCACGCAATCGGCGGGCGCCGCGCGCCAGGCCAACGACATCGCGACGAACGCGGCGTCCGTCGCGTCGCGCGGCGGCACGGTCGTCTCCGACGTCGTGTCGACGATGCACGAGATCGAAGGTGCGTCGGGCAAGATCAGCGACATCATCGGCGTGATCGACGGCATCGCGTTCCAGACCAACATCCTCGCGCTGAATGCGGCTGTCGAGGCGGCGCGGGCGGGCGAGGAAGGGCGCGGCTTCGCGGTCGTCGCGGGCGAGGTGCGCACGCTCGCGCAGCGCAGCGCACAGGCGGCGAAGGAGATCAAGGCGCTGATCGCTTCGAGCGTCACGAGCGTGTCGACGGGCGCGACGCTGGTTCAGGAGGCGGGGCAAACGATGAGCGACATCGTCGGCACGGTCTCGAACGTGACGACGATCATGCGCGAGATCTCGAACGCCGCCGACGAGCAGACGCGCGGCATCCAGGAAGTGAATCGCGCGGTCGCGCAGCTCGACGAGATGGTTCAGCAGAATGCGGCGCTCGTCGAGCAGTCGGCCGCCGCGGCTTCGGCGCTGCAGACGCAGGCGGTGGAGCTTGCCGAAGCGGTCGGGCAGTTCAAGGTCGCCTGATTCGATTCGGTACGGCGGCGCACGCGGCGCGGCCTCGCAACGACGCCGTCGCGTCGTTCGGCATCGTCGAGAGCGACGGCGCGGCCGTCGAACGGTCTCCGGCTGCGGTGGTTTGCCGGTCCGTACCGTGTCAGGTCGCGTCGATGCACCGGCGCTCGCGACATAGCGCCGGGCCGCCGCACTTCGGATGCGTTGCGCGCCGCGTCCCGTGCTGCGTCAGGCTCGTCACGCCTGACGGCCGTCGCGCCCGAGCCAATCGAGCAGCATGCGCGTGACGAACTCCGGATTCTCGAGATTCGAGATATGTCCTGCATTCGGCACGAACACCTTTTCGCAGCCGATGAGCGTCGCCATCTCGCTGGTTTCCTCGGGCGGCCGCGCGACGTCGTTCGCGCCGCACATCACGAGCGTTCGGTCCGCCGGCAGCGCGCCCAGTTTCGAGCGCGCGTCGTTGCGGCCGAACGTGATCTTGCCGAGCGGAATCACGGAGTCGCGCAATGAGTCTGCCCCGAACGCCTGCAGCGCGCGCCGGAAGCCCGCGGGCAGCTCGCTTGCGAGATCGATGCCGGGTCGGAAGAAGATCGGCACGATCGCGTCGAGCAGCGGCTCGGGAATTGCGCCTTCTGCGTCGATCGCCGCGAGCATCTGGAAATACTGGTTGCGCGTCGCGTCCGGCTCCTCGCCGACGTAGGTGTCCATCAGCACGAGCCGGTCGATCCGCTGCGGCGCGCGATGCGCGAGCGGGACCGCCCACATGCCGCCCACCGACAGCCCGACGATCGAGCAGGTCTCGATGCCGAGGTGATCGAGGAGCGCGCACATCTGCGACGCGAGATCGTCGAGGTTGCTTGTGCCGGCGGGCAGGGGGCCGGACTGGCCGTGTCCCCACAGGTCAGGCGCGATGACGCGATACGACTTCGAGAGCGCGTCGAGCTGCGGCTCCCACATCGACGAATCCCACAGGTAGCTGTGTCCGAATAGGACGGGCGCGCCGGTGCCTCTGATCTGATAGTGAAGAGGCTGGCCGTCGATAGTGACGAAAGGCATACCGATAAGGTCTCCGGCAGTGAATCGGTTGAAGGAATTCGGGGGGGAACGCGCCGAATCGATGCGTGTGCGGAAATAATCGAATCGGCGGCGATCGTCGCAATTGCCGCCGTTGAATGCGGGGTGACCGAATTGCCGTGCCACCTTATATCGACCGTGTGTCGAAATCAATCGAGCTCGCGGCCATCGTGCCGCTCGGATTCGAAGCCACCGAATTCGAATTGGCATGCTTCATCGGCATTTCAAACTCGGTATGGCAATCGAAATCGAGAAATGCCTGGTATTCCGGTGCGTCGACGCGCGGCCCGTTATGCGTGCAACGTTGCGGTCGCTCGACATTCGGCACTTTTTTGTTGTCGCCCGTGCACGGTTGCCGTTATCGTTGCGTACTACGAGAATAATTGCGTGTCGTGAGAGCTCAGTGGCAGCACACAACGAGATTTGGCGCCTGGCGTCATCCAGGCATCGGGGGGCGGTGAGCACGGTCGAGCCGGCGGCATGCGCGGCGAACGGACCGGTGCGCCGCAACGCATCGTCGCGCGCCGCGTCGCGGCCGATGCATGATCCGGCACGCGGCCGATCGGCGATGGCGCGTCGCGCCGCGATCGCATCCGGTCTGCGCATCCTGCGCGCCGGCTCGACACCGTCCGGCCGTGCGCCGCGTCGCGCTGCGCGCACGCGCGGGCGCGCCGATGCACGGCCGAGCACGCCGGCCGCCGCGCGCGAATCCCGACCATTCGCGCTTCTCATTCGATCCTGCATCTGACATTCGGCGTCGCGTCGCGGCTCGTTAGCGCAACGCGACGCCGTTCGGCGTGCGCGCTCGTTGCGCGCGCCTTGACGGACGCCGCCGCAGGCGACGAATCCGGGACGCGCAAGCGCGCTGATCGATTCGTGCACGCGGAGTGCGGCGACCCGGGCCGGCCGATCGGCACCGGACCGTCGACACGGCGTTATTAGCGATCTCCAAGGAGGGTCCATCGTTTGAAAACTTCGAAGACAGTTCTGGCATTGCTCGCGGCATCGGCCGTCGTCGCGTTGAGCGGCTGCGCGACCGAAGCGTCGCGCACGCTGCCCGTGCCCGCGTCGGTCAGCGCGCAAAAGCCGTTTGCCGGCAAGCCGATCGGGATCGCGGTCGGCAAGTTCGATAACCGTTCGAGCTACATGCGCGGCATCTTCACCGACGGCATCGATCGTCTGGGCGGCCAGGCGAAGACGATTCTCGTCACACAGTTGCAGCAGAGCCGCCGCTTCAACGTGCTCGATCGCGAGAATCTCGACGAGATCAAGCAGGAAGCCGCCTTCATGAAGAAGACGCAGAACGTGAAGGGCGCGAATTACGTCGTGACGGGGGACGTCACCGAGTTCGGACGCAAGGAAGTCGGTGATCAGCAACTGTTCGGCATTCTCGGTCGCGGCAAGAGCCAGATCGCGTACGCGAAGGTGAACCTGAACATCGTCGACACGACGACGTCGGAGGTTGTGCTGTCGAGCCAGGGCGCGGGCGAATACAGCCTGTCGAACCGCGAGATCATCGGCTTCGGCGGCACCGCCGGCTACGACTCGACGCTGAACGGCAAGGTGCTCGATCTCGCGATCCAGGAAGCGGTCAATCACCTCGTCGAGCAGGTCGACGCGGGCGCGCTCGCGTCCGGCAAGTAAGCGCGCGGCGCGCGCCGAATCATTCATCCATCGACTCATTCGACAATGACAACAACGAAGAAGACCTTCAAGACGGGGGCCTGGCTGCCGATCGCGGCAGCAGGCGCGCTGCTCACGGGCTGCGCGGCGAATCAGCCGAAGCCGCTCTACCAATGGGACGGCTATCAGCCGCAAGTCTACGAATACTTCAAGGGACAAAAGAGCCCCGAAGACCAGATCGATGCGCTCGAGAAGGCGCTGCAGCAGATCCGCGCGAAGGGCAACCGTCCGCCGCCCGGATTCGAAGCGCATCTGGGGATGCTGTACGCGAGCGTCGGCAAGGAACAGCAGGCCGAACAGGCATTCCAGGCCGAGAAGGCGTCGTTTCCCGAATCGTCGCCGTTCATGGATTTCCTGCTGAAGAAGAAATCCGCGGCGCCGCAACCGAAACCGCAAGCGCCGGCGCAAACGCAAGCACAACAACAATAAGGGCTGCCATGTTCAAGTTCATTTCCGCAAGACTCCTGTCGGCCGCGTCCGTGCTCGTGCTGCTCGCCGCGTGCGCGGCGCCGGCGAAGCACGTCGACTACACCGCGTTCAAGAAGAGCCAGCCGCGCGCGATTCTGCTGCTGCCGCCGCAGAACGACACGTCGGACGTGAAGGCGACGTACGGTCTGCTGTCGCGGATGACGTTGCCCGTCGCCGAAGCGGGCTATTACGTCGTGCCCGTCGCCGTGATGGAAGAGACGTTCAAGCAGAACGGCCTGACGAGCGCCGCCGACGTCCAGAGCGTGTCGCCCGCGAAGCTGCGCGAGATCTTCGGCGCGGACGCGGCGCTGTATACGACGGTTACGCAGTACGGCTCGGTCTACACGGTGCTCGACAGCACGACGGTCGTGTCGGCGTCCGCGAAGCTCGTCGACCTGCGCACGGGCGACTTGCTGTGGCAGGGCACCGGGCGTGCGACCGGCAAGGAACTCGGCTCCAGCATGGATTTCAGCGGACTCGGCCTGATCGCCACGCTCGCGCAGGCGGCCGTCAAGCAGATCGCGCACACGCTGAGCGACGACGCAGTCGACGTCGCGGGGCTGACGAGCGGCCGGATGTTGTCGGCCGGCCAGCCGAACGGCCTGCTGTACGGCCCGCATTCGCCGAAGTACGGCACTGACTGAGCGTCGGCGTCGATCGGTGAGGAAACGGCTCGGCCCGGGGTGGCCGGGCCGTTTTTTTTGAGTGACGCTGCCGGCGCGTTGCACGTTGCGGCACTTGCGGCTCGATTGCGACGCGCTCGACCGCGCCGCTCGTGCGGCCGACGCGCAGGCGCGAGGCAGGATTCGGCCGCCGCGTTCGCGGCACGATCACGTCCGCGACCTGGTTTCCTTGCAAGGTGAAATTGCGCACGAATGTTTCATTTTTCGCCGTTCATGCATCAATTAAGCAAGGTTTAGTGCGATCGGCGCGCTATAGTCGCGAATGTGACGTTTTAGTGACAGTGCGCGGCCAGGTCGTTTCGGCCTTTTTTGCAAACGCTCTAGCGGTTCGAATGCGTGTCGCGGATCGGAGCGGCGGCGCGCACCGTGCCGGCTGCGGCATCGAACGGCCGCGCGCGCACGAAACACGTCCGACTGTCGCAACAGCGATGCGACGCTGCCGGTCTCAGGCGCCGACGCGCGCGACGGACCGTACGACCAACCAGAAGATCGAGGAGCAGAAGTGACTGACAACAATTCCCCGTCGACCGACCTTCCCGAAGACCCCGACCGCCGCCGCGTGCTCGGCGGCATTGCCGCGCTCGGCGCGAGCGTCGCGCTCGCCGGCTGCGAGACGACTGCACCGGGCGCGCCGCGCACGGCCGACGATCTGCGGCTCGATGCCGCGTTGCGCAAGGAGGTGCGCAACATCGTCGTGATCTATGCGGAGAACCGCAGCTTCGCGAACCTGTTCGGCGATTTCCCCGGCGTGCAGCAGCCGCTCGGCGCGGCGCCGCCCGAGCGCTACGCGCAACTCGACCGTGACGGCAGGACGCCGCTGCCGACGCTGCCGAAAATCTGGGGCGGCCTCGTGCCGCAGGCGCAGGTCGTCGACGGCAAGCGCTATATGATCGGCGAGCGCGACATCACGGGGCTGCCCAACGCGCCGTTCGTGATTCCCGATGCGCACGGCAATCCGCTGCCGAACGGCGTCATCACGCGCGACCTGTGGCATCGCTTCTATCAGAACCAGATGCAGATCAACGCGGGCCGCAACGATCAGTTCGCCGCATGGGCTGACTCGGGCGGGCTCGTGATGGGCCATTACCGCAATTCGGCCGAAACGCTGCGGCTCTGGAATCTCGCACGGCAATACACGCTCTGCGACAACTTCTTCATGGCCGCGTTCGGCGGCTCGTGGCTGAACCACATCTTCCTGATCTCCGCGCAGGCGCCGCTCTATCCGGACGTGCAGAAGAGTCCGGCGAAGCATTTGGTATCGGTCGTCGAAGGCGACGATCCGACCGGCGCGCGCCTGAAGCTCGCGGCGGATTCGCCCGCGTCGGCGCTCGACGGCCCGCCGAAGTTCGAGAACGACGGCCTCTTCACGCCGGACGGCTACGCGGTGAACACGATGGCGCCGCCGTATCAGCCGAGTAGCGTGCGGCCGCCCGTCGACGGCAACCCGGCATATGCGGATCCGTCGAATCCGCGCGTGCTGCCGCCGCAGCACTACGCGACGATCGGCGATCGCTTGTCGGAGAAAGACATCGATTGGGCGTGGTACGGCGGCGCGTGGCAATTCGCGCTCGAGCATCGCGACACGGGCTCGGTGCCGGATTTCCAGTATCACCACCAGCCGTTCAATTACTTCAAGCGCTTCGCGCCGGGCACGGAGGCGCGCCGTCGGCACTTGCGCGACGCGGGCCTCGGCGACGATGCGTCGACGAACCATCTGATCGCCGACATCGACGCGGGACGCCTGCCGACGGTCACGTTCTACAAGCCGCAGGGCAACCTGAACATGCATGCGGGCTATGCGGACGTCGAGTCGGGCGACCGTCACATCGCGAACGTGATCGACCACATCATGCGCGGCCCGCAATGGCCGCACACGGTCGTGATCCTGACGGTCGACGAGAACGGCGGCTGGTGGGATCCGGTCTCGCCGCCGAAGGGCGACCGCTGGGGCCCGGGCTCGCGCATTCCGGCGATGGTGATCTCACCGTTCGCGAAGAAGGGCTACGTCGACCACACGCTGTACGACACGAACTCGATCCTGCGCTTCATCTCGCGCGTGCACGGACTCACGCCGCTCGACGGCGTCGCCGCGCGCGAACGTGCGTTCGCGGCGCGGGGCGAGCAGCCGCCGGGCGATCTCACCGCGGCGCTCGATCTAGGCTGACGCTCGGCCGAGATGCCGTAGCGGGCAGCACGCCCGGTTGTCGGGCGTGCTTGCGAGCCGGTTTCACAGGTGCGGCCGGCATCGCGGATAGGACAGCCTTTGGGTGCGTTCGTGCGCCGCTTCGAACGTGCGTCAGGCTTCCGGGAGCACTCACGTGTTCGCCTCGGACGCGCCACCGGCACTGCCTGCGCGGCCGGCCGGCACACGCGCGGGGTCAGCTCCGCGACATCCCGAGCGTCAGCGTACCCGCACCGATCAGCACGGCGCCGCCGCCGTAACCGAAGCGGCGCTGCGCCGCGGCGCCCGTCAGACGAGCGGCCGCGAAACTCGCGATGCGCGCATAGCAGGCGGCGTTGATCGTCGCGAGACAGACGAAGGTCGGCAGCAAAACCGCGCATTGCTGCGCGAACGTCTCGTGCGGCGAAATGAACTGCGGAACGAACGCGACGAAAAACACGATGCTCTTCGGGTTCAGCGCGGTGACGGCCCATGCGGACAAGAAACGCCGCTTCGCCGAGCGGCGCTCGACGCTCACGTCCATCGCGCCGATGCGACGCGCGTGCAGGATCGACCGGATGCCGAGATAGACCAGATAACCGCCGCCGACGAGCTTGAGCGCCGTGAACGCCGCGGCCGACATCGCGAGCAGCGCGCCCGCGCCGGCGAGCGAGATCGTCATCGCGGTGGTGTCGCCGGCCGCGACGCCCGCGATGGTGCTCCACGACGACCGATTGCGGTTCGCGAGCGAATCGCCGATCACGAGCAGGATCGTCGGGCCGGGGATCATCAGGAGCACGATGCTCGCGCCGGCGAATGCGAGCCAGGTTTCGACGGACATGGGAGCGTCCTTTCGCGTTTTCGCGGGGTAAGGCGGGGTAAGAAGAAGCCTCAGTGATCCACGCAGGCGGGCGGCTTGTCAAGCGGTTCCCGCTGGCGACCATTCCTCGCTTTGCGTCGATGGCCGCTGTGGCGTCAGGGAAGCGTTCTCAATTTTGCTTCTTCATGATCGTTATATATACCTAGCGCAGCTTAGGTCCCGCAGCGTTGCTGATTCGCTGCGACGAACAATTACGAAGGCATACGCGTGGTCGAATGAAGCGGTTGATCAGTGCAATAACGGATTCGGTTTTTTTCTGCCATGGCGGAATGGGTGCTTTACAGAGCCATCACGCTGGACGGTTACGCCAATTCCATTTCGGGCGGAAACCATCACCACGGACGCTCTATTCCGTCGAGCGGGCATCGCTTTTGCCTCGATTCGATCTCAGCAGGGGGCGACTACGCGACCAATCAAGAGGGTAATACGAAATCGAAGTATGCGGCCCTGGTGATTTACAACAGAACTAGTGCCACTGACCAGACGGCTGGAATCACATACTATGGACTGAACTCGGGCGGAAACCTCGCACCCATGTATCGTTCCGGCAAGAACGGTAGCGTTAAGGAGATTGTCGAAAAATGGAGGGACTGAGGACGCTGTCACGCAGTGCGATTCGGTAGTTCATCCGAGTCAGCGATTTCGCGCACAGTACGCTCGAAATGGCCTGCCCTATCCAAGTCGAGTATTGCCATGCTCGGGCGACGCCATGCGCGAGTGCGCATCAGCGGTTCCGTAGGACGTAGATCCTGAGTATCGCGGCGCAATCACGCATGCGATTGAGTGGATGCCCGGTATGAAGCGACCGCCTCAGTTTGCACGATTTGGATCCTTGAAGGAATAGACGTCGACATCTCGAGCCGCCTCGTCGGATGAGGTCGACCGCGGGCGCGACGAGGATCGTACAACTCGTCGTATACGCCAGCGTGTGGAGCCGCCGCACGCGATCGAGCGGAATGGCGCTCTTCAGTTTTCCTTTCGTCTGTCGATATTGCTTGAAACAGTCTTCATTGCGAATGGCAACGAAATTACCGTTATTCGATGTGCGATTTTCTTGCAACCGATGAAATAGCAGCCTATCTAGGTTTTTCAAGACGCATGGCGAAGGAAAGTGCTTTGTTTTAATTTCCCTATGTCGTCGGCCCTGAACAATTCGTTTTGTCGCGCAGATGAAGCTATGCCGCCGACGGCGCAGCGGCTCGGAAGCTGAGCAAAGCGACGAGAATCAGGGCGTAAAAAAGCCGCAGGTTGCGCAGGATCATCCGCAGGTTGTGGCCAGCGCCGCACAACACCGCATGAATCGCATCGCCCAACGAACCCTTGAGCCAATTTCGATCGAGCTTGCCGTCGGCCTTCATGTGCCCGATGGCCGGTTCGATTGCGCTGCGACGCCGGATCATTGCTCGCAGGCCGCGT
>NZ_LOVS01000080.1:0-79010 GCF_001523835.1 Burkholderia sp. ABCPW 14
GCCGTGGTAGCCGTTCCTGCGCGAGATCACGACCTTCTTCTGCGGCTGGCTCTGCGTGCGCCAGTATTGATGGACGACGCGCAGCACCGTGTCGTTGCCTTCCGATCCGCTGTTGCAATAGAAGAAGTGATTGAACGACGGCGGCGCGATCTCGGCGAGCAGCGCCGACAGTTCGATGATCGGCGGGTGCGTCGTCTTGAAGAACGTGTTGTAGAACGGCAGTTCCTGGAGCTGCCGATACGCGGCGTCCGCGAGTTCCTTGCGGCCGTAACCAACGTTCACGCACCAGAGCCCGGCCATCCCGTCGATGATCTTGTTGCCGTCGGAATCCCACAGATAGACGCCTTCGGCCTTGACGATCACGCGGCTGCCGGCGCGATTGAGCGCGCCCATGTCGGAAAACGGATGGATGTGATGCGCGGCGTCGAGCGCGCGGTATGCGGCGGTCGTGCGGCGTTGTTCGGCATGTGCGCCGGCCGCAGGTGCGGCGGGCTGGACCCATGCCGATTCGTTCAGTCGGTAGCTCATCGTTGCCTCCTGTATAGATGCGGCTGCGTTTGCGTTCAGACGTGCAGCAGCAGATGCTTGCGTTCCCACGAACTGATCACGCGGAAGAACGCTTCGTATTCGGTTTCCTTCAACGCGAGATAGGCCTTCACGAACTTTTCGCCGAGGATGCCGGCGAGCGGCTCGCACGCGGACATCAGCGTCAGGCCTTCTTCGAGATTGCGCGGAAGCTGGTACGGCAGGCTGTAGCCGTCGCTGACGAGCGGCTCGGTCGGCGTGAGGTGCTGCGTCATGCCGAGATAGCCGGCCGCGAGCGTGCCCGCGATCGCGAGATACGGATTGCAGTCGACGCCCGGAATCCGGTTCTCGACGCGGCGCGACACCGACGACGAATGCGGAATCCGGAAGCCGACCGTGCGGTTGTCGTAGCCCCACTGCACGTTGATCGGCGCGGCCATGAAGCGGGACAGCCGGCGATACGAGTTGATGTACGGCGCGAAGATCGGCATCAGCGCGGGCGTGTATTTCTGCAGCCCGGCGATGTACCCGTAGAACATGTCGGTCGGGCTGCCGTCGGCGGCGGTGAAGAGGTTACGTCCGGTCTCTTCGTCGACGATGCTCTGATGCACGTGCATCGCCGAGCCCGGCTCGTTCTCCATCGGCTTCGCCATGAACGTCGCGTACATGTGATGCCGCAGCGCCGCTTCGCGCACCGTGCGCTTGAACAGGAACACGCGGTCGGCGAGATTCAGCGGATCGCCGTGCAGGAAGTTGATCTCCATCTGCGCGGCGCCGACTTCGTGAATCAGCGTGTCGACTTCGAGATCCTGCACTTCGCAGTACTCGTAGATATCCTCGAACAGCGGATCGAATTCGTTGACCGCTTCGATCGAGTACGACTGGCGTCCCGTCTCCGGCCGCCCGGTGCGGCCGATCGGCGGCGCGAGCGGGAGATCCGGGTCCTTGTTCATGTCGACCAGATAGAACTCGAGCTCCGGCGCGATCACGGGCTTCCAGCCTTTCGCCTTGTAAAGCTCGAGCACGCGGCGCAGCACGCGGCGCGGCGAGATCTCGACGGGCGTGCCGTCGAAGTGCACGCAATCGTGAATCACCTGCGCGGTCGGATCGATTGCCCACGGAATCAGGCGAATCGTCGACGCGTCGGGCAGGCACACCATGTCGGGATCGGTCACGCCCGTCAGCGTGCCGTCTTCCGGATAGTCGCCAGTGACAGTCTGGATCATCACGGCCTGCGGCAGGCGCATCGATTCGCCGGTTTCGAACTTGCTGCGCGGAATGATCTTGCCGCGCGCGATGCCGGCCATGTCGGGGATGATCGCTTCCACTTCGGTGATCCGATGTTTCTTCAGGAATTCGTCGATGTCTTGCATGATCGTTCTCGTTGTAGTGGGCCGGTTCACGCGTGGACCGCATGCGCCGGCAGCAGGTCGGCGTCGTTCTGCATTCGGGCGCGCATCCGGTCGCGACATGCGTCGCCGAACGCGCGGAAGATCGCGGTGGACAGCGGATCGTCCGCGTGCTTCCACTCCGGATGCCATTGCACGCCGAGCGCGAATGCGCGTGCGCCCGGCACGCCGGCGGCTTCGACGAGGCCGTCGGGCGCGACCGCTTCGATTGCAAGGCCCGCGCCCAATTGCGCGATGCCCTGGCTGTGCAGCGAATTCACGCGCGCGTCGGCCGCGCCGCCTAGCAGGCGCTGCAGCAGCCCGCCGGGCGCGAGCCGAATCGCGTGCGCCGGCGCGTACTGCGCGTCGAGCGCGTCGCGCTTGTTTTCGCGGTGATCGTTGAAGCCTTCGACCGCATGCACGTGCTGATGCAGCGTGCCGCCGAACACGACGTTCATCTCCTGGAAGCCGCGGCAGATCGCGAGCACCGGTACGCCGGCGTCGATCGCCGCGCGCACGAGCGGCAGCGTCGTCGCGTCGCGCGCCGGGTCGTGCAGCGTGCCGGGCGCGCTCGGCTGGCCGCCGTAACGATGCGGCTCGACGTTCGAATAGCTGCCGGTAAACAGCAGTCCGTCGACGGCGGCGAGCACGTCAGGAGTCGCTTGCCGCGCGCCGAGCGCGGGCACGAGCATCGCGAGCGCGTTTGCGCCGTCGACGATTGCCGTGATGTACTTCTCGCCGGCGACGTGCGATGGATGCGCGCCCATCATTGTTTTATCCGCGGTGATTCCGACCAATGGTTTGCTTTGCATGAATTTCACGTTCGATGAACGCCGGGATTGCGAATCGCGCATCGAAAATCGCAATACGGCAGGCGTGACAGAGCCCGTCAGCTTCACGCAATGCGCGAAGCCGCTGAGAGAGAGGCGCGACGGACGAGCGACGGCGGCAAGCCGACAACCGCACGGCACGCAACGAATGGGGATGACGCTTGCTTGAATCGAACGCGCGGCGCAACGGGGATGGTCGAGCGCACGCGCGACGATGCGGCACGCCGCTGCGCCGATCAGGCGTCAGGGCATACGCTCGAAGCGAACTGCGTCAGAAGGAGAGGCGCTACGGCAGCAGCGAGGCGACTTCGTCGATGTGCACGGCGATGTAGGCGCGTGCGGAGACGGCGTTGTGACGTCGTACGGAACGACGGGACAGGATGGTGAAGACGGAAGGAAGCAGGCGAGGAACAAGCGCGCCGCTGCTGCCGTCGGAGAGGGCGACGTCATGCGGGATGCTTGCCGCATGTCTTCGATCCCACCTTACCAGAGGGCCACGGACTCTCACGATTACACTCGACTGGTGACGTTGAAAGTTTTGAACACCCCGGTTCATCGAACGCACTCGGCGTTTAATAAATCGGGGCGGCGGTCCGGCGGCAAGATCGCCAACGCGTTGCCTACTTCGGACACCGTCGGAACGCGCTGCAACATGACGATGATGTGACGCCGACCTGTGGATCAGCATATACGAGCCAAAAACGGCGTCAAATATTTTTCAAAAATACGGATCACTATGCTCTTTCTGTGGCGGGCATCAATCCTGCATAAACGATTGCATGCGGCGGCGTGCATTATTTCGAACGCCTTTCAGGGTTTTCCCGGACAGAAATCAATTGAAAGTGATTAGAATATTCGACACTCGAGCCACGCAATCGTCGGTCGTCGACGCTCCCAATCGTGTCGGAATCCCTATCGATGTCCAATGAAGTCGCCACCCGTCTGCGTCACATACGCATGAAGTACGGCCTGTCGCAACGCGAGCTCGCGAAGCGCGCGGGCGTCACGAACGGCACCATCTCGCTGATCGAACAGAACCGCGTCAGTCCATCGGTAGGATCGCTGAAGAAATTGCTCGAATGCATTCCGATGAGTCTCGCGGAGTTCTTCACGTTCGAAGTCGACGAGAACCGTTCGGTCGTCTCGCGCCGCAGCGAGATGCCGAACCTCGGCAACGACGCGATCGGCTTCTATCTCGCGGGCTCCGGCGTCAAGGACCGCAACATGTGCATCATGCGCGAGGTCTATCAGCCGCTCGCGGACACCGGTCCGGAAATGCTCGCGCATGCGGGACACGAGGGCGGCGTCGTCGTGTCCGGGCAGATCGAGCTGACTGTCGACGGCACGACGTGGCTGCTCGATCCCGGAGACAGCTACTACTTCGAGAGCCGCTTGCCGCACCGTTTTCGCAATCCCAGCGCGGAGTACGTCTGCGAGGTCGTGTCGGCGAATTCGCCGCCCACCTTCTGACGACGCGCCAACGTGATTCGCCGCCGCCGCGCGCCGCAAGTGAGCGGCGTCACGTGCATCGTTACGCATGGCGAATCAAATCCTACGAGGCAATCCCGATGGACAAGACGACTTTGGCTTACTGGCAGGACAAGGCTGCGACGCTCGCGATCGAAGGGCGCGCATTCATCGACGGCGCGTATCGCGACGCGCACGGCGGCAAGACGTTCGATTGCGTGAGCCCGATCGACGGCCGCGTGCTCGTGAAGGTCGCCGATTGCGGCGCGGCCGACGTCGACGCGGCGGTGGCCGCCGCGCGGCGCGCGTTCGACGCGCAGGTGTGGGCGGGCCTGAGCCCGCGCAAGCGCAAGGCGATCCTGCTGCGCTGGGCGGCGCTGATGCGCGAGCACCTCGACGAGTTGTCGCTGCTCGAGACGCTCGACGCGGGCAAGCCGATCGGCGACACGACGACGGTCGACGTGCCGGGCGCCGCGTATTGCGTCGAGTGGTTCGCGGAAGCGATCGACAAGGTCGGCGGCGAAGTGGTGCCCGCCGATCATCATCTCGTCGGCCTCGTCACGCGCGAGCCGCTCGGCGTCGTCGCGGCGGTCGTGCCGTGGAATTTCCCGATCCTGATGGCGTCGTGGAAGTTCGGGCCGGCGCTTGCCGCGGGCAACAGTGTCGTGCTGAAGCCTTCGGAGAAATCGCCGCTCACGGCGATCAAGGTCGCGCAGCTCGCGCACGAGGCGGGCATTCCGGCCGGCGTGTTCAACGTCGTGCCGGGCGGCGGCGAACCGGGCAAGCTGCTCGCGCTGCATCGCGACGTCGACTGTCTCGCGTTCACCGGGTCGACGGGCGTCGGCAAGCTGATCATGCAGTACGCGGGGCAATCGAACCTGAAGCGCGTGTGGCTCGAACTCGGCGGCAAGTCGCCGAACATCGTGCTGCCCGATTGCCCGGATCTCGATCGCGCGGCGAAGGCGGCGGCGGGCGCGATCTTCTACAACATGGGCGAGATGTGCACGGCGGGCTCGCGTCTCCTCGTGCATCGCGACATCAAGGACGCGTTCGTCGAGAAGCTCGTCGCCGCGGCGCGCGCGTATGCGCCGGGCAATCCGCTCGATCCGAACGTGTCGATGGGCGCGATCGTCGACGAGGTCCAGCTCGAGCGCGTGCTCGGCTACATCGAGTCGGGCCGCGGCGAAGCGAAGCTGCTGCTCGGCGGCGCGCGCGTGAACGAAAAGGGCGGCGGCTTCTACATCGAGCCGACCGTGTTCGATACGACGCCCGACGCGAAGATCGCGCGCGAGGAAATCTTCGGCCCGGTGTTGTCGGTGATCACGTTCGATTCGGTCGACGAAGCAGTGAGGATCGCGAACGACAGCGATTACGGGCTCGGCGCGGCGGTGTGGACCGCGAACCTGACGACCGCGCACGAAGTCGCGCGGCGGCTGCGCGCGGGCACGGTATGGGTCAACTGCTACGACGAAGGGGGCGACATGAACTTCCCGTTCGGCGGCTACAAGCAGTCGGGCAACGGCCGCGACAAGTCGTTGCACGCACTGGAGAAGTACACCGAGCTGAAGTCGACGCTCGTGCGGCTGCGCTAAAGGATTCGCAAGCCAGCGCGGCGGCGCGAACGCATCGCGCCGCCGCGTTCCCAATGAATCCGACCGCCGGCCCGTTCGCCTTTTCCCTTGCAGCGCCGCGAACGAGCCGGTCGCTCCAACGGGTCATTCGATGAATGAAACGCTCTATGGCGACGGCGCGATCCGCCGTCCCTCTCTCTACGGTTCCTCGATCGAAAACACTTACGCGGGCGTGCTGTCGTTCATGCGACGCAACTACAGTCGCGATCTCGACGGCGTCGACGTCGCCGTGTCCGGCGTGCCGCTCGATCTCGCGACGACGTTTCGCTCCGGCGCGCGCCTCGGCCCGTCCGCGGTGCGCGCGGCGAGCGTGCAGCTCGCGGAGCTGCATCCCTATCCATGGGGCTTCGATCCGTTCGACGATCTCGCGGTGATCGACTACGGCGACTGCTGGTTCGACGCGCACAATCCGCCGACGATCAAGGCCACGATCGTCGAGCACGCGCAGACGATCCTGCGATCGAACGCGAAGATGCTGACGTTCGGCGGCGATCACTACATCACGTATCCGCTGCTGATTGCACATGCGCAGAAGTACGGCGGGCCGCTGTCGCTGATCCATTTCGACGCGCACTGCGACACATGGGCCGACGACGATCCGGACAGCCTCAATCACGGCACGATGTTCTACAAGGCGGTCGACGAAGGGCTGATCGATCCGAAGACGTCGGTGCAGATCGGCATCCGCACGTGGAACGACGACTATCTCGGCATCAACGTGCTCGACGCCGCGTGGGTGCACGAGCACGGTTCGCGCGCGGCGCTCGAACGCATCCGGTCGATCGTCGGCGACCGGCCCGCTTATCTGACATTCGATATCGACTGCCTCGATCCCGCGTTCGCGCCGGGCACGGGCACGCCGGTCGCGGGCGGGCTGTCGTCCGCGCAGGCGCTGTCGATCATGCGCGGCCTCGGCGGCGTGAACCTGATCGGCGCGGACGTCGTCGAAGTCGCACCCGCGTACGACCAGAGCGAGATCACCGCGATCGCGGCCGCGCACATCGCGTGCGATCTGCTGTGCCTGTGGCGGCAGCGCAAGGTCGGCGCGCGCTGACCGACGGTGCCGAATGCCGCTCGCGCCTATTTCTGGAGCGAGCGGCGCGCAAATGGCTGGCTGGGACGACAACGAAATTTGGGCGCGAGCGGAGGCGAAGCATGGCATTTGCGATCAAATGCCGAAGTGAGCGATCCGCAGGCGAAGACGTTCGCGTTTACCGCGCAAAAGACGATGTACGGCGGCAAGCATGTCGCCGCGGGCGACACGATTTTCGTGCTCGCGAGCGAGAGCGAGGGTGGGCACGGCCTCATCGCGCGCGGCATCGTGACGTTTGTCGAAGCAATCGCGAAGCTCCCCGGCGTGGCCCGGCAAACGCCGCGCGTGAGCGTCGCCATCGAGCGCATGGCGCATGCGAAGCGGCCGCTCGGACGAAACGAACTCAGGCGCTTCGCCGACCGGCGCGACGGTCAGCCCGCAACCGAGCTCAACTTCAAGCTCTATCGTCAGGCGACGAACAAGATCGTCGGCATCTCGGACGAAGCGGCGGCGTTCCTCGACACATTCTTCATCTAGCGCGACCGGCTGCCGGCCGATGGATGCCCGGTCGCGCCTTATGCGATTCGCCGATAAGTTTGTGCCAATCCGTTATTGGAGCGATCGACTGCACGTTTCTATACTCGACACCGGACTGGCACTCATCGAACCCGAGTGCCAACGACTTCGATAAGGAAACCTGAGAATGAGCCTACGTCCGCTCCACGATCGCGTCGTCGTCAAGCGACTCGACCAGGAAACCAAGACCGCGTCGGGTATCGTCATCCCGGACAGCGCGGCAGAAAAGCCCGACCAGGGCGAGATCGTCGCTGTCGGCCCCGGCCGGCGCGACGCCGACGGCAAGCGTGTCGAACCCGACGTGAAGGTCGGCGAGCGCGTGTTGTTCGGCAAATACGCCGGGCAGCCCGTGAAGGTCGACGGCAACGAATTGCTGGTACTGCGCGAAGAAGAAATCGTCGCGGTCGTTCAATCCTGAGGAGCGTCGAGTCATGGCAGCGAAAGAAATCATTTTTCACGATGGCGCGCGCACGAAGCTCGTCGAAGGCGTCAATCTGCTCGCGAACGCGGTGAAGGTCACGCTCGGCCCGAAAGGCCGCAACGTCGTGCTCGAGCGCAGCTTCGGCGCGCCCGTCGTCACGAAGGACGGCGTGTCGGTCGCGAAGGAGATCGAGCTCGCGGACAAGGTGCAGAACATCGGCGCGCAGCTCGTGAAGGAAGTCGCATCGAAGACGAGCGACGCCGCGGGCGATGGCACGACGACCGCGACCGTGCTCGCGCAGGCGATCGTTCGCGAAGGGCAGAAGTACGTCGCCGCCGGCCTGAATCCGCTCGATCTGAAGCGCGGGATCGACAAGGCCGTGCTGGCCGCGGTCGAGGCGCTGAAGAAGATCAGCAAGCCGACGACGACGAGCAAGGAGATTGCGCAGGTCGCGACGATCTCGGCGAACGGCGAGGAATCGATCGGCCAGCGGATCGCCGAGGCGATCGACCGCGTCGGCAAGGAAGGCGTGATCACCGTCGAGGACGGCAAGTCGCTCGCCGACGAGCTCGATGTCGTCGAAGGGCTGCAGTTCGATCGCGGCTATCTGTCGCCGTACTTCATCAACAATCCCGATCGCCAGCTCGCGGTGCTCGACGAGCCGTTCATCCTGCTGTACGACAAGAAGATCTCGAACATTCGCGATCTGCTGCCGGTGCTCGAGCAGGTCGCGAAAGCGGGACGGCCGCTCCTCATCATCGCCGAGGACGTCGAGGGCGAAGCGCTGGCGACGCTCGTCGTCAACAACATTCGAGGCATCCTGAAGACCGTCGCGGTCAAGGCGCCCGGCTTCGGCGACCGCCGCAAGGCGCTGCTGGAAGACATCGCGATCCTGACGGGCGGCCAGGTGATCGCCGAGGAAACCGGCCTCTCGCTCGAGAAGGCGACGCTCGCCGAGCTTGGGCGCGCGAAGCGCATCGAGGTCGGCAAGGACAGCACGACGCTCATCGACGGCGCGGGCGACAAGCCGAACATCGAGGCGCGCGTGAAGCAGATCCGCGCGCAGATCGCCGACGCGACGTCCGACTACGATCGCGAGAAGCTGCAGGAGCGCGTCGCGAAGCTCGCGGGCGGCGTCGCGGTGATCAAGGTCGGCGGCGCGACCGAAATCGAAGTGAAGGAGAAGAAGGATCGCGTCGACGATGCGCTGCACGCGACGCGCGCGGCCGTCGAGGAAGGCATCGTGCCGGGCGGCGGCGTCGCGCTGATTCGCGTGAAGCAGGCGATCGCGGACTTGATCGGCGCGAACGCCGATCAGAAGGCCGGCATCAACATCGTGCTGCGCGCGCTCGAAGAGCCGCTGCGCCAGATCGTCGCGAACGCGGGTGAAGAGGCGAGCGTCGTCGTCGCGACGGTCGCGGCCGGCGAGGGCAACTACGGCTACAACGCGGCGACGGGCGAATACGGCGACCTCGTCGAATCGGGCGTGCTCGATCCGACGAAGGTCACGCGCACCGCGCTGCAAAATGCGGCGTCGGTCGCGGGGCTGCTGCTGACGACGGACGCGACCGTCCACGAAGCGCCGAAGGACGCGCCGTCGCCCGCGCCGGCGGGCGTGCCTGGCGCGGGCGGCCCGGGCTTCGACTTCTGAGCGCGTGGCGCAGCCGTGGATGCATGCTGCTCGACAGGCGCGCGCATGCACGGCGCGCGCCTGGGTGTGATGCGGTGACGCAGGCCGATGCACGGCATCGAACGTGACGCATGACGCGTGACGCACGATGCACGGCACGCAAAACGAAGCGCCGTACATCGAACCGAATGCCCGCCAAGCGGCAGGCGTCGAACCGAACCGTTCGACGCCTGCCGCGTTGCGTTTATTTCCCTTGCTCATAAGCGTCCAATGAAACGTTGGTTTGTCTGCCGGCGCGGTGCCGTTATCGTAATGCGATTACCATCGCATTCGACCAACACGACACGACCGGGGGCGCGACGCATGCAGGCGCATACAGACAAGATCATCCACTGGCTGCTGTCGAGCCTCGAGCCCGTCAGCTCGATCTTTCACGTCGGCCAATATTGCGGCGACGGCTGGCGCGCGTCGACGGCCGGCCGCGCGCGGGCGAGCTTCCACGTCGTGCTGCATGGCGGCTGCTGGCTGCATATCTCCGACGGCCGCGCGAGCGTGCCGCTCGCCGAAGGCGACGCGGTGTTCCTGATGCGCGACCTCCCGCATGCGCTGACGTCCGGCGCGACGCCGCCCGCACGCACGGGCGATGCCGTGCGCACGGCGCCCGCCATGCAGCGCTTCGATCCCGACGCGCGGGACGCGGTCGGCCTCGCATGCGGCTTTCTCGCGTTTCGCAACGGATCGAGCGACTGGATCGCATCGTACTTGCCCGATTGCGTCGTGGTTCGGCGCGGCAGCGCGGCGGCCGAACAGATCCATGCGATCGTCGGGCTGATCCGCGCGGAGGCGGCGAAGCCCGGCTCGTTCGACGAGCCGTCGCCGCTGATCGCGCGGCTGACCGAGCTGCTGTTCTTCTACGCGGTGCGCGACGCGGTCGACGACGATTCGCTCGCGAGCGGCCTCGCGCCGCTGATGCGCCGCGCCGAATTCGCGAGCCTGATCGCGGCCGTCATCGACCGGCCGGGCGGCCCATGGACGACCGATGCAATGGCTTCGTTCGCGCACATGTCCCGCGCGACGTTCTTCAAGCGCTTCGTCGATGCGTGCGGCCAGCCGCCCGCGCAATTCGTCACGCTGATCCGGATGAAGATCGCGGCCGAGATGCTGCGGCAGGGCGGGGCGATCGCGCGTGTCGCCGAATGGGTCGGCTACCAGTCGGAATCGGCGTTCGCGCATGCGTTCAAGCGGACCGTCGGGCTGCAGCCGGGCGCATACCGGCGCGAGCAGGGCGGTGCGCCGCCGCTCGGCCGCACGGCCGACGGCCCGCATGCCGCTGGAGCGAACGCCGCTTTGCATTGAGCGGGCTCCGTCGCTTCGCCGTTACGCGGAAGCGTCCGCTTCGTCCTTTCGTTCGCCGCTTCGCACGCGTGGACGAATTCGCAGCACTCGCAGACTTTCGCGCATTGCCCGCCATCGGCGAGCTTCGGACAATGGTGCATCCCATCCGGAGCCTCACATGAGCCGACTTCCTCTTCTCACGCCGAGCGATGCGCCCGAAGCGAGCGTGCCGTATCTCACCCGGACGCTGAACAACAACGGCTTCCTGCCGAATCTCGTCGCATCGCTCGCGAACGCGCCGACGGCGCTCGAAACCTATCTGGCCGTCGCCGAGATCAACGGCCGCAGCGGCCTCACGCTCGCCGAGCGCGAGGCCGTGCAGATCACGGCCGCCGCGACGCACGGCTGCGGTTTCTGCGTCGCCGGGCATACGGCGGTCGCGCTGAAGAAGGCGCACGTCCCGAATCCGGATGTCGATGCGCTGCGCGCGGGCGAGCCGCCCGCCGACGCGCGTCTCGCGGCGGTCGCGACGTTCACGCGCGCGGTGATCGCGACGCGCGGCGCGGTCAGCGACGTGCAGTTCGATGCGTTCATCGCCGCAGGCTTCACGCGCGCGAACGCGCTTGAGATCGTGCTCGGCGTGAGCCTCGCGACGCTCTGCAACTTCGCGAACAATCTCGCGCAGAACGAATTGAATCCTGAACTGGCCGCCTACCGATGGGAACCGCGCACGCAACCCGCCTGACCCGGATCGCGCTTGATCCGGCGCTGACCGATTGGCTCGACGCGCATGCGGCGTCGCTCGACGCTTCGTCTGCATCGAAACAGCAGCTCGTGCCGCGCCTCGCCGCGGCGGGCGCGTTTCGCGCGGGCGTGCCCGAGCGCGACGGCGCGGCGGCCGACGTCGTCGAGGCAGTCGCGACGATCGCCGCGCTCGCCCGGCATTCGCTGACGGCCGCGTTCGTATGCTGGGCGCAGCGGACCTTCATCGAATATCTGCTGCACAGCCCGAATGCCGGGCTGCGCGCGCGCTGGCTGCCGTCGCTGCTGAGCGGCGAGGCGGCCGGCGCGACCGGCCTGTCGAATGCGATGAAGTATCTACAGGGGATCGAATCGCTGCAGCTCGACGCGACACCCGATCCTTCGTCTTCCGAAGCATGGCGTTTGAACGGCGCGTTGCCGTGGGTGACGAACGTGCGGCCGGGCGGTGCGCTGGTCGCGGTCGCCGTTGCGCACGACGGGCGCGCGGCGTCGATCTTCGCGGTGCGCGACGATGCGGCCGGTCTCACGAGAAGCGACGACCTCGATCTGATCGCGTTGCGCGGCAGCAATACGGCCGCGCTGCGGTTCGACGACGTCGCGCTTGACGCGCGCTGGCGGATTCACGACGATGCGCACGCGTTCCTGCCTGTCGTACGCCCCGCGTTTCTCGGGATGCAATGCGCGATGGCGATCGGGCTCGCGAGCCGCTCGCTCGACGAGGCGCGCTGCTCGGCGGGCGCCGCGCGACGTGTGCTCGAAACGGAAATCGCCGCCGCGAGCGATGCGCTCGACGCGACCGTCGAGCGTCTCGTCGTCGGGCTGCGCGACGGCACGTTCGGCGCGCAGCGCGCACGGCTCTTCGAGATCCGGATCGCGCTCGCCGAGCTCGCGCAGACGGCGGTGCAGCTCGAGCTGCAGGCGAGCGGCGGCCGCGCGTACGTGCGTCGCGACGGCGTCGACAACGGCTTCGACAACGGCTTCGACAACGGCTTCGACAACGGCTTCGACAACGGCTTCGAGCGACGCTGGCGCGAGGCCGCGTTCGTGCCGGTCGTCACGCCGAGCCTCGTGCAATTGAAGAGCGAGCTCGCGAAGCACGCGGCGCGCGACGCCGCATGAGCATGTCGCGCCTCGACGCTCGCGCGCTGACGCTCGCCTACGACGCGGCGCGCCCGCCCGTGCTCGACCGCTTCGATCTCGCGGTCGACACGGGCGAACGGGTCGCGGTGCTCGGTGCGAGCGGCGCGGGCAAGTCGAGCCTGCTGCGCGTGCTGGCCGGCCTGCGCAAGCCCGCGTCCGGCTCGATCGCGATGGCGGGCCGCACGCTCGACGGGCCTCACCCACACGTCGTGCTGATGTTCCAGGAGGCGAGCCTGCTGCCGTGGCTGTCGGTCGAGAAGAACGTCGCGTTCGGGCTCGACTTCAAGCGACAGCCGCGCCTGACGCGCGACGAACGCGCGCGGCGCGTCGCGTGGGCGATCGACGAAGTCGGGCTCGCGCATGCGCGCGGCTACTATCCGTCGCAACTGTCGGGCGGGATGGCGCAGCGGGTCGCGCTCGCGCGCGCGATCGCGCGGCAGCCGCAAGTGCTGCTGCTCGACGAGCCGTTCGGCGCGCTCGACGCCGCGACGCGCACCGACATGCAGGACCTGCTGCTGCGCGTCGTCGCCGACACGCGGGCGGCGACGGTGCTCGTCACGCACGACATCGACGAGGCGCTGCGCGTCGCGGACCGGATCGTGTTGCTCGACGGGCGCGGCGGGACGGCCGGCGTGTGGACGATTGCCGCGCATGCGGCGGCGCGCGGAGGCTTCGAGATGCGCTCGCGCGAGGGCGATCGGCGCGATGCGTCGGATGCGCGCGGCACGCTTGCGACTGACGCCGCGTCTCGTCTTTCCGTCGAGCCCGACGTATCGAAGGCATTCGTGATCCGCGCTGCATCGGCTACGTGCGATGCGTCGCGGAGCGAATTCGAACAGCGCGAGCGACTCGAACGTCTCGACGCGCTGCGCGTCGAGATCCTCCGCACGTTGCGCGCGCTGCGCGACGCGCCCGAAGCCGAGCGGCACGCACGCGCGAGCGACGCGTTTCCCTCTTTCTGATTTCTTCATCCTGTCAACGGACCGACCATGTGCGATGTACCGATCACACGCCGCGAGTGGCTGAAGCTCGCCGCGCTGTTCACGAGCGCGGCGGCGATGCCGCTCCTCGCGCAACGCGCCGCGCGCGCGGCTTCCGAGCCCGATGCGCCGGTGCGGATCGGCTATCTGCCGATCACCGATGCCGCGCCGCTCCTCGTCGCGCATCACAACGGCTATTTCGAAGCGGCGGGCGTCGCGGCCGAGAAGCCGCGGCTGCTGCGGAGCTGGGCGCAGCTCGTCGAGGCGTTCCTGTCGGGGCAGGTCAACGTCGTTCATCTGCTGTCGCCGATGACGGTGTGGGCGCGCTACGGCAGCGGCGTGCCGGCGAAGGTCGTTGCGTGGAATCACGTGAACGGCTCGGCGCTGACGGTCGCGCCCGCGATCGACGACGTCCGCCAGCTCGGCGGCAAGACCGTCGCGGTGCCGTTCTGGTATTCGATTCACAACGTCGTGCTGCAGCACCTGTTGCGCGAGAACGGGCTCTCGCCGGTGCTCAAGCGCTCGGGCGGCGTTGGGGCGAACGAAGTGAACCTCGTCGTGATGGCGCCCGCCGACATGCCGCCCGCGCTCGCGGCCGGGCAGATCGCGGGCTACATCGTCGCGGAGCCGTTCAATGCGGCGGTCGAACTGATGAAGATCGGCAAGATCCTGCGCTTCACCGGCGACGTATGGCAGAACCATGCGTGCTGCGTCGTGTTCATGCACGAACAGGATCTGAACGCGCGGCCGCAGTGGTCGCAGAAGGTCGTCGACGCGATCGTGAAGGCGCAGCTCTGGGCGCGCGCGCATCCGGACGAGACCGCACGGCTGCTGTCGAAGGAGGGCGCGCAGCATTACACGCCGCACACCGTGCAGGCGCTGTCGCGCGTGCTCGCGCCGTCGGCCGCGCTCGACGCCGACTACCGCGCGCGCGGCGCCATCCGGCACGCCAGCTGGCGAGAGAGGCGGATCGATTTTCAGCCGTATCCGTTCCCGAGCTATACCGAAGAGCTCGTGCGGCGCTTAAAGCGCACCGCGATGGACGGCGATGCGCGCTTCCTCGAACGGCTCGATCCGGCGCGCGTCGCGGGCGAGCTCGTCGACGCGCGGTTCGTCAGGAAAAGTATTGCGGCCGTCGGCGGCCTCGCGGCGTTCGGGCTGCCGGAATCGTACTCGCGCGAGGAGACGATCGTTGTCTGACGTATCGGTTCGGCGCGCGTCGGCGGGCGGCGGCGCGGCTTCTCGTCGTGAAGGCGAAACGGCATTGCGCGCGGCGGCCTCGTCCGTGCATGCGCGCCGCCGATCGTTTGCGCATCCGCTGCGCGAAGCGGCGATCGGCATCGGCGGGCTCGTTTGCACGATCGCGCTCTGGTGGGCGGCGACGCACGGGCTCGCGGGCCCGCAATCGCTCGCCCGCCTGTTCGCGCCGGAGCGCGCGCTCGACAGCGTGCCCGCGCTGCTGCACGACGAGCGCCTCGTGATGCATGTGCGCGTGAGCGTCGTGCGCGTCGCGACGGGCCTCGGCATCGCGCTCGTGCTCGGCGTGCCGCTTGGCCTCCTGATCGGGCGCGTGAAGTGGCTCGACGCGCTGCTGTCGCCGACGTTCCAGTTCCTGCGGATGATCTCGCCGCTGTCATGGATGCCGCTCGCGGTGATGTCGTTCGGCATCGGCGAGCGCTCGATCTGCTTCCTGCTCGCGTTCGCCGCGTTCTGGCCGATCCTGATGAGCACCGCGTCGGGCGTCGGCCAGATCGACCGGCGCTGGCTCGAACTCGGCGAGAGCCTCGCCGCGACGCGTGCCGAACTGGCGTGGCACGTCGTGCTGCCGGCGATCACCGCGTCGGTGCTGAGCGGCGTGCGGCTCGCGATCGGGGTGCTGTGGATCGTGCTCGTGCCGGCCGAGATGCTCGGCGTGAGTGCTGGGCTCGGCTATCTCGTGCTCGATACGCGTGACCGGCTCGCGTATTCGGAGCTCGCGGCGGTGATCGTCGTGATCGGCGCGATCGGGCTCGCGCTCGATGCGCTCGCGCGGGCCGCGCTTGCCCGCTGGACGAAGGCGCGCGCGTGACGCGACGCGCGGTCGCTTCACGCGTCGCCGGCTCGGCGCGCGTGCATGCGCGGTGCCCAGGCCCAGGCCCAAGTCCAAGTCCAAGTCCAAGTCCAAGTCCAAGTCCAAGTCCGTGCCCGCGCGGAGCACGCGTGCTTGCCGCTTCGCATGCTGCGAAGCGGCAAGCAACTTGCTACCCGTTGCGCGACAATGCGTACCCCGCGCCCCGATTTTCCGTCGCTCGTCGGCTTTCCGTTGATCCGGCCGTAGTTTTCCGCGCGGCGGCCGCGCGCCGCCGATTGCGGCGGAATGGCGGCTGCGGTATGGTCGTCGAATGCGGCGCCGCGCCGCTCTCGATCGCCCCACGTGCCGGTGGCCGGCGTGTCGAGCCCATGATCCACGCGCAATGCCGTAGAGAGGCTGTCCATGGCGACCATCGCATCCGAGTTCCACCTCGCTCCGCAACAATTCTCCACCGACGTGCTACTGGAAAAATACGCGAAGGGCGACGAACGAACGGTCGACGACATCTATCGCCGCGTCGCGCACGGCGTCGCGCAGGCGGAGCCCGCCGCGCTGCGCGACGAAATCGAGGCGCGCTTCGTCGAGCACCTGCAGCGCGGCGCGCTCGGCGCGGGCCGGATCATGAGCGCGGCGGGCAGCTCGATCGCGGCGACGCTGATCAACTGCTTCGTGCAGCCGGTCGGCGACTGCATCCAGGGCGTCGACGAGCGCGGGCTGCCCGGCATCTACGTAGCGCTGCTGCAGGCGGCCGAGACGATGCGACGCGGCGGCGGGGTCGGCTACAACTTCTCGGCGATTCGCCCGCGCGGCGCGTACGTGCACTCGACGGGCTCGAGCGCGTCCGGGCCGTGCAGCTACATCGACGTGTTCGACGCGTCGTGCCGCACCGTCGAAAGCGCGGGCGCAAGGCGCGGCGCACAGATGGCGGTGCTCGATTGCGATCATCCGGATCTGCTCGAATTCATCGAAGCGAAGCACTCGAAGGGCCGCTGGAACAACTTCAACATTTCGGTCGCGATCACCGATGCGTTCATGGACGCGGTCGAGCAGGACCAGCCCTGGCAGCTCGTGCATCGCGCGGAGCCGTCGCCCGCACGGCGCGCGGCGGACGACCTGCATCGGCGCGACGACGGGATGTGGGTCTATGCGGAAAAGCGCGCGCGCGCGATCTGGGACAAGATCATGCGCTCGACGTACGACGTCGCCGAGCCGGGCGTCGTGTTCATCTCGAAGATGAACGACGACAACAACCTGCGCGCGGTGGAAACGATTCGTGCGACGAATCCGTGCGGCGAGCAGCCGCTGCCCGCATACGGCTGCTGCAATCTCGGGCCGCTCAATCTGACGCGCTTCGTGATCGACCCGTTCGCGCAGTTGCAAGGCGGCGACAGCCTGTTCGACTGGGATGCGCTCGCCGAGCGCACGCGCACGCAGGTGCGCTTTCTCGACGACGTGCTCGACGTGACGCTATGGCCGCTGCCCGAGCAGCGCCACGAAGCGGAACAGAAGCGGCGGATCGGCATCGGCTTCACGGGCCTCGGCGATACGCTCGTGATGCTCGGCTTGCGCTACGACTCGCAGGAAGGCCGCGATTTCGCCGCGCGCGTCGGGCGCGAGATGCGCGACGCGGCGTATGACGCGTCGGTCGAGCTCGCGCGCGAGCGCGGCGCGTTTCCGCTTTTCGACGCGGACCGGTATCTCGAAGCGGGCACGTTCGCGTCGCGCCTGCCCGACGACATCCAGGACGCGATCCGGCGCGACGGCATTCGCAACAGCCACTTGCTGTCGATCGCGCCGACGGGCACCGTGAGCCTCGCGTTCGCGGACAACGCGTCGAACGGCATCGAACCCGCGTTCTCGTGGACCTATCAGCGCACGAAGGTCATGGCGGACGGCAGCCGCCAGACGTTCGCCGTCGAGGATTACGCGTACCGGCTGTATCGCGAGCTGGGCGGCGACGTCGACGCGCTGCCAGACTATTTCGTCAGCGCGCTGCAGATGTCCGCGCACGACCATCTCGCGATGATGGCGGCCGTGCAGCCGTACGTCGACACGTCGATCTCGAAGACGGTCAACGTGCCCGCTGATTATCCGTTCGACGATTTCGAGAGTCTCTATTTCGACGCGTGGAAGAGCGGCCTGAAGGGGCTCGCGACGTATCGGCCGAACGAGACGCTCGGCGCGGTGCTGCACACGTCCGAGCCGGAGGACGCGCTGACGGAGGCGGACCTCGATCCGCTGCGGATCGCGATCGACCATCGGCCGAAGGGCGAGCTGCCCGCCGTGATCGAGAAGGTCGAATACCTGACGCAGCTCGGCAAGAAGTCGCTGTACGTCGCGGTGTCGTTCATGGAAGTGACGGGGCGCATCGGCGGCGAAGAGGTGACGATCGAGCGGCCGATCGAGTTCTTCATCCCGGTCGGCCAGCGCGACGAGTCGCAGCAATGGATCACGGCGACGATGCGCTCGCTGTCGCTCGCCGCGCGCGGCGGCTTCGTCGCACGCAATCTGCAGGATCTGCGCAAGGTGTCGTGGGACCGCGGGCAGGTGCGGCTCGGCGAGACGCAGCGGCTCGACGGCCGGCGCATTCCGCTGTGGCACGATTCCGAGGTCGCGGCGCTCAGCTTCGCGATCCAGCAGATCCTGCATCGCCGCGGCTTCCTCGATGCGCAAGGCAATCAGGTGCCGTCGCGCCTGCTCGCGACGCTGCCGCGCGGCGGCGCGGATTTGCGCGCGGTCGCCGCGATGCTCGCCGCCGAGACGGAACCGGCGGGCGGCGAAAGCGACGACGAGACGGTTGCGGCAACGCGCAGCACCGCCGAACTGCGCACGATGTTCGGGCGCAAATGCAACTCGTGCGGTGCGAATGCGGTGATCCGCAAGGACGGCTGCGATTTCTGCACCGCGTGCGGCGAGATCGGCGCCTGCGGTTGACCGTTCGAGGCGCGCGCCGGCGCGGCAGTCGGCGCGCGATTTCCATGAGGCACGGCCGTGCGGGGCTATCGATCGCGCGCGGCGCTTCGATTCACGATCGCTTCGCTCGATAGGCGCTGTCGCACTGTTGCCCCGGCGCTTGCGCGCGATGTCCGCACTACGTGACGGCGAGATGCCCGGAGCAATCGATTTCGATTCGGCTGCCATCGCGCGCATCGTCCGGGCGCCGCGCGACGCGCCGATTTTCCACCGAAGCATCACGAGAACAGGATCGGCGTCAGCCGGACCTCTCCAACTTTCGGTCTGCCCCATCTCATGCTGATTCATCCGGATCGCTTAGCCGCCCGAGCGGCAGCGGCCTATCCGCGCGGCGAATGAACCCGTTTGCGTCCTCGTTCGAGCCGAGCGCTGAGGGAGGATCGATGCGTCGCGTGCGCGCTGCTTCGGCCATCGCATATTGACCGGATGACGATTCTGTCGTACCGCCGAAATTTCCTGATTGGGCGATTGAATGGATGGATAAATGTCTGGAACGCTTCATTTGGTTGAATTTCGGTTCAGTGACGTGAATTGAAAATGGCTATATAAAAATATAAACGCCTTTGTTTCCATATTTGAAATGTCAAATCGCGTGAGCGAACTTTATATGAAATATTTTGGCTGCCATAAAAACGATCTACCCGAGTTTTTTGACGAGTCAACGAAATGGACGGGAACCCGAAATCCCGAGGCTCCAATGCCTTAGGGGTTGAATAGTCGACTATTTAGGACGGTGTTTTCAGGCAAGGGCTTTATTTTTCTGAAATTTGTTTTTAATATTGCGCGCTCAAGATCGGCGGAAAGATATTTTCAGGTCATGGAAACTATTTGAAAGGGTCCAGTGGATTGAAATGATCGAATTTCAGGATGTGCCGGCCTGAATGGGATCGAAATTTCAATCCGAACGCTTCCGATGAATCGCCGGTTGCGGCGGTCATTGTTTTCCGGAATTCGAATGTGGTGAGTGGCCGCGACGAGAATGCCGCCGCCCGCGCCGTCGGGGAAACGGTGGGGCGAGCGTCGGCGCGTCGGCGGACGCAGGCCTGCGTTCGATCGGAGCGCGCTCGATCAATCGACGAAGCCGGCATGCGGCACGCGCGGCTTCGCCGGCGTCCGGCTCGCGTCGCATGGCGCGTGCGATGCCGAATCACCCCGGTTTCTCAGTCAACTTCTCGTGAGCACTGACGATGGACAATTTTTGCCGCATGAATCTGCCTGCAACGACCGATCTGCCGGAGTTCGTCTTCGAGTTGCCGGGCCTGCAGTTTCCGGCGCGCATCAATTGCGCGGCGGCGCTCCTCGATGCCGCCGTGACCGAGCGCGGATGGGGCGATCGCGTCGCGATCAAGACCGAATCCGGCGTCGCGTGGTCGTATCGCGACCTGTTCGAATACAGCAACCGGATCGCGAACATGCTGGTGCGCGACGGCGGCCTCGTTCCGGGCAACCGGGTGCTGCTGCACGGAACCAATCATCCGTTCCTCGCCGCCGCGTGGTTCGCGGTCGTCAAGGCGGGCGGCGTCGCCGTGACGACGATGCCGCTGCTGCGCGCGGGCGAGTTGTCGAAAGTCATCGCGCAAGCGAAGGTCTCGCATGCGCTCTGCGAGGCGTCGGTGTCGGCGGAATTGCAGGCGGCCATGGCGGCTGCGCCCGGCGTCGAATTCGTCCGCTGCTACGAAGCGGACGAGACCGGCGCGTTCGAGCGGTTGATGCGCGAGTACCCGGCCACGTTCGAGGCGGTCGACACGCGCGCCGACGATCCGTGCATCGTCGCGTTCACGTCTGGCACGACCGGGCGGCCGAAGGCGACCGTGCATTTCCATCGTGACGTGATGGCGATCTGCCATTGCTTTCCGCAGCACGTGCTGAAGCCCGACGCGGACGACGTGTTCTGCGGCTCGCCGCCGCTCGCGTTTACGTTCGGCCTCGGCGCGCTGCTGCTGTTTCCGCTGAGCGTCGGCGCGAGCGTCGTGCTGTTGCAGCGGGCGAAGCCGGAGCGGCTGCTCGCCGCGGTCGACGCGCATCGCGTCAGCATCCTGTTCACCGCGCCGGCCGCCTATCGCGCGATGCTCGACGCCGTCGACGACCATGACATCTCGAGCCTGCGCAGATGCGTGTGCGCGGGCGAGGCGCTGCCGGTGCCGACGCGCAACGCGTGGCTGGCCCGGACGGGCATTCGCATCATCGACGGCATCGGCGCGACCGAGATGCTGCATATCTTCGCGTCGGCGGATGAAGCGCGGGCGAAGGAGGGGGCGATCGGCAAGGCGGTGCCCGGCTACCGGCTCGCGATCCTCGACGAGCGCGGCGAGCGTCTGCCGCCTTACCACGTCGGCCATCTCGCGGTGCAGGGGCCGACCGGCTGCCGCTATCTGAACGACGCGCGGCAGCGCGACTACGTGCAGCACGGCTGGAACCTGACGGGCGATGCCGCGTATCTCGACGAGGACGGTTACCTGTTCTACCAGTCGCGCGCCGACGATCTGATCATCAGCCTCGGCTACACCATTTCGCCCGCCGAAGTCGAAGAAGCGATGCTGCGCCACGCGGACGTGCTCGAGTGCGGCGTCGTCGGCGCGCCCGACGAGCGCGGCGGCACGCTCGTGCGCGCACACGTCGTGCTGCGTCCGGGCGTGAGCGGCTCCGATGCGCTGACGGCGGCGCTCCAGCAGCATGTGAAGGCGCTGATCGCGCCTTACAAGTATCCGCGGCGCATCGAGTATCACGCGAGCGGACTGCCGCGCAACGAGTCCGGCAAGCTGCAGCGTTTCAAGCTGCGACAGGCGGCCGAGGACGCGCAAGCGGCCTGACGGCCGTGCGGGCCGGCCGCGCACGGCACCGCCGCGCAGCCGGCCGGCGATCGGCATCGACAACGTCAAACCCACACAAGATCGAAGCGACATGAAAATACTAGGAGCGGGTATTGCAATATCGGACGGCGCGAAGCACGCGCTTGCGTTTGCGAACGACTATGCGGTCAAGGCGGCGAGGCAGGCGCTCTCGAAAGCGCGCTGCCTGCCGTCGGAGCTCGACCTCATCGTCAGCTTGTCGGTCTCTCCGAACCGGATGGCGGACGCGGCGCCCATCGCGGGGCCGCGCCTCGCGCATCCGGTGCAGCGCGATCTGCGCGCGGCCAACGCGGCCGTGTTCGATCTGCTCGACGCGGACTGGACGCTCGCGCTCGATTTCGTGCAGAGCCATTGCCGTCAGCTCGGCTACCGCCGCGCGCTCGTCGTGAAAGCAGAGGCGCTGGCCGACGTCGACGGCACCGCGTCGAGCGGCTTCGCCGACGGCGCGGGCGCGATCGTGCTGACGCCCGGGCGCGACGATCGCTATCACGCGAGCTACGCGGATCTCGACGCGCCGAGCCTCGCGACGCTCGACGCCGTGCCCGCGCGCCGCACGCACGAAACCGGCGTCGTCGCGCGCTTCGACAGCGGTTTCGATCCCGCGACCGGCCGCTTTCGCACGCAGCCGGGCAACGCCGACGCGGCCGTATGCGCGGTCGTCGCCGACGTGCGCGGCAAGGTCGATGCGCACGTGTGTGAACTGTTTCGTGAGTCGTGGCTGCGCGGCTGGCTGTCGGACGACGCCGGCTTCGCGAGCGAGTCGCGCGTCGACGTGATCGACGGCGCGGCCGACATTCCCCCCGCATTCCAGCTACCCGCGTGGCTCGCGACCCGCGCGAGCGGCGCCGCGGGCGCGCGCGGCGACACGCAGATCGTCGCCGCGCTGACGCTCGACGTGTTCAAGCCGCGCATCGCATGCATCGCAATGGAGATCTGATGTCCTACAACGTTCGTATGGCCAGTCTGGCGTGCAATCTGCCGTCGCGGTTGCTGCGCAACGACGATCCGGTTTTCGACGAAGTCGAGCCGATTCCTTCCGAGTGGTGGCACTTCTGGGGAATCAAGTCGCGCTACGTGATCGATCCGCGCGCGGGCGAATCCGAGCTGGCGATGGCGGAGCACACGGCGCGCCAGGCGCTCGCGCGCGCAGGCGTCGAGGCGGCCGATCTCGATCTCGTGCTGTTCAACATCACGTCGCCGTTCGTCACCGCGGAGGGCGGCGCAAGGCGCTTCGCGCCGCGGCTCGCGCGCACGCTGCGCGATCGGCTCGGCGCGCACCGCGCGCTCGACGCCGATGTCGAAATGGAATGCGCGAGCTTCGTGCTGCAACTGCAGCTCGCGACGAACCTGATCAAGCAAGGGCGCGTCAAGCGGGCGCTCGTGTGCTCGTCGGAGCGGATGTCGTCGGTCGTCGACTATGCGAGCAAGTCGTCGACGACGTTCGGCGACGGCGCGGCGGCCGCTGTGCTCGTGGCCGACGCGCACGATCCGCACGGCGCGGACTGGCTGAACGCCGTCTATCGCAGCGACGCGACGCACTACGATCTCGCGACGATGCAATGGCGCTACCCGAAACCCGCAGCGAACCGCGACGAAGCGGAGCGTCAGGCCGAGCGCTTCGGCGCGTATTTCACGCTGAAGCCGGAGGCGCAGGAGCAGATCGCGCGCTTCATGCCCGAGGCGATTCCCGACATCGTCGAGCGGCTGCTGCGCAAGAGCGGCCTGAACACGGACGACATCGACGCGATGGTGTTCCATCAGCCGTCGGAGATCCTCGTGCGCGCGTGGGCGCAGCGCCTCGGTCTCACGCCGGACCAATACGTGATTCGCCTTGCCGACTGCGCGTGCCTCGTGTCGGCCGCGGTGCCGCTCGCGCTTTACGAATCAATCCGCAGCGGCGTCGTCAAGCCGGGCTCGCAGGTGGTGATCGCGGGCGCGGGCGCCGGCTGGGGCTTCGGCGCGCAGCTATGGCGCTGGGGCGAAACGGTCGTGACCGACGCGGATTCGACCGTCGATGCCGCGGAGGCCGATCATGCCGCGTAACCTCGTCATCGCCGGGCTCGGGTACGCGCTGCCCGAGCGGATCGTCGGCAACGACGAGGTCGCGAGCGTCATCGACACGAGCGACGAATTCATTCGCACCCGCACCGGCGTGCTGCATCGCCGCTACCTCGCGCCCGGCCAGCAACTGGCGGACCTCGCGTGCCCGGCCGCCGGGCGGGCGATGGCCGACGCCGGCGTGACGCCGGCCGACATCGACCTGCTGATCGTCAACACGCTGTCGCCGGATCATCACGATCCGTCGCAGGCGTGCTACATCCAGCCGCGGCTCGGGCTGCGCGAGGTTCCGTGCTTCGACATCCGGGCGCAATGCAGCGGCGGGCTGTACGGGATCGAAATCGCGCGGCATTTCCTCGCGAGCGGCCTGTATCGCAACGTGCTGCTGATCTGCGCGGAAGCGCTGTCGCGGCGGATCGACACGAGCAACGCGGGCCGCAACCTGTCGATCCTGCTGAGCGACGGCGCCGCCGCGATGGTGCTGCAAGGGCAGGCCGACGCGACGCGCGGCCTCGTCGACCTGTCGCTCGGCGCGGACGGCACGCAGTTCGATCTGCTGCAGACGGAGGCGCCCGGCGCGAAGCGGCCGAACTTCATCGATGCCGACGACATCGCGGCGGGCCGCCACTACTTCCGGATGCGCGGCGCGGACATGTTCGAGGACGCGACGCGCCGCATCGTCGACGCATGCCGTCAGATGCTGGACAAGCACAAGCTGACGCTCGGCGACATCGGGCTCGTCGTGCCGCACCAGCCGAACCTGCGGATCATCGACGCGGTGATCGAGCAACTCGGCCTGCCGCGCGAGCGCTGCATGATCTCCGTCGAGCACCTCGGCAACATGGCGAGCGCCGCGTTTCCGGTCGCGCTCGCGCTCGCGCACGAGCAAGGGCGCATGCGAGCCGGGCAACTGAACCTGCTGGTGACCTACGGCGCGGGCGCCACCTGGGCGTGCGCGCTCTATCGGAGCTGAAGGAGCTGAACGACATGCAGCACTGCACCCCTGGCTGGATCGACTCGCGGCTCGCCATCGTCGGAAGCGCGGAAGTGCCGCTGTACGTGGTCGTCAACGACGAAGCCGCGACGCTGATCGAAGGCGGGTTGAGCGGCATGACCGAACTGGTGTGGCGACAGCTTCACGATCTGCTGAAGGACTACGGCGGCATCCGGCATCTGCGCTACTGGCTGATCACGCATTCGCACTATGACCATTGCAGCCTGCTCGGGACATTGAAGGCGCGGATGCCGTGGCTGCACGTGGTCGGCTCGCCCGGCACCGCCGACGCGCTGCAGAGCCCGTCCGCGTGCAGGACGATCAGAAAGCTCGATGCTCAGGCGTCCGTTGCGTGGGAGCCGGTCGCCGAAGCCGATCTCGCGGACCTGTCCGAAGTCCCGCTGTACCCGGTCAATCCGGGCACGGCGCTCGACATCGGCGAAGGGATGCGGATGCGCGCGATCGGGCTGCCGGGCCACAGCGTCTGCCTGTTCGGCTATCACTGCCCGCAGCTCGACCTGCTGTTCGTGTCGGACGCGCTCGGCGAATACCACGGGCCGACGCAGTGGCTGCCCCTCGTGTTCCAGGATCTGTCCGCGTACCGGCAGTCGCTCGCCGTCATCGAGCGGCAGCAGGCAGCGCGGATCGCGCTGGGCCATCACGGGATCGTCGGCGGCGACGTCGCGCGGCACGCGGTCCGGCACGCGCGAGCCGGCCTCGCGGCGCGCGACGACGAAGCGTGCTCGGCGCGCGGCGATGCGGCCGCGACGCGCGCGCTCGCGCAGCAATGGACCGAGCGCTATGCGGCGCGCAGCGCGAAAGTGGTGCCGCGCACGTTGCATCTGAAGAGCATGGAACGAATGATCGACCTGTTCCAGCGCGCCGCGTAGGCGCGCGAACGCCGACGCGGGCGTTGCCCGCGTCGATTGCCTCACCGGCCGGCTCGCCTCGGATCTTCGGCGCCGGCCGCCGAACGCAACCACCACGACCGTGGGTTTCATTTCCTGTCGGATGACGTCATGACAACCACCAATCTGCCGAAGACGATCAACGAATTGCTGCGTTTCCGTGCGGCGACGAAAGGCGAGAAAGACGCCTATCTGTTCTTGAGCGGTCAGCCCGACGACGAGCAGCAGCAGTCGATCACATTCGCGGACCTCGACCGGACGGCGCGCCGCGTCGCGCTGCTGCTTCAGCGGCATTCGGTCGGCATCGGCGAGCGCGTGCTGCTGCTTTGCCGGCCCGGCCTCGATTACATCGCCGGCTTTCTCGGCTGCCTGTACGCGGGCGCGGTCGCGGTGCCCGTGTATCCGCCGCGCAATCGGCAGCACGCGGCCCGCATCGTCGGCATCGTCGAGCGTGCGGGCGCGAAGGCGATCCTGTGCACGGGCGACGATTTCGCGCGCTGCACGAAGCTGCTGGAAGACACCGCGGCGTCGCACGTCGCGCTGCTCGACCTGGACGCCGCGAAGCCGCTCGACGCGTCGCTCGAGCCCGCGGATGTCGCACCGTCGCACGTCGCGTTCCTGCAGTACACGTCGGGCACGACCGGCAAGCCGAAGGGCGTGATGGTCACGCACGGCAACCTGATGCACAACCTCGCGCTGATCGGCGAATGGATGGGGTATCACGAAGAGAGCACGATGGTCAGCTGGCTGCCGCCCTATCACGACATGGGGCTGATCGGCGGCATTCTGACGTCTCTGTTCGGCGGCTTCCGCTGCGTGCTGATGGCGCCGGAGCGCTTCGTCCAGCATCCGTTCCTGTGGCTGCGCGCAATCAGTGACTATCGCGCGGACGTGACGGGCGCGCCCGACTTCGCGTACCGGATGTGCAGCCGCCGCGTGCCCGACGAGCAACTCGCGACGCTCGACCTGAGCTGCCTGAGGACCGCGTACAGCGGTGCGGAGTCGGTCCGCTACGGCACGCTCGCGGAGTTCGCGCAGCGCTTCGCGTCGACGGGCTTCGATCCCGAACGCTTCAAGCCTTGCTACGGCCTCGCCGAATGCACGCTGCTGGTCGCCGGGCGCAGCGCGCCGCGGCCGCTGCGCACGGTGTGCGTCGACCAGGCGGCGCTCCAGCGTCAGAAGGTCGTGATCAAGCGCGAGCTCGAAGGTCTGTCGCCGCAGATGCAGGAGCGCGACGGCGAGCGTGTGCTCGTCAGCGTCGGCGTGCCGATCGGCGAGCAGCGGGTCGTCGTGCGCGATCTGAACACGAACGAGCGCTGCGCGGACGACGCGATCGGCGAAATCTGCGTCGCCGGCCGGAGCGTCGCGCCCGGATACTGGCAGCAGTACGAACAGACGATCGCGACGTTCCAGCGCGGCATCGGCGGCGAGACGGGGCAGGAATTCGCGGGCACGGGCGACCTCGGCTTCCATCATCGCGGCGATCTGTACATCACCGGCCGCCTGAAGGACATGATCATCATCGCGGGGCGCAACTACTACTCGGAAGACGTCGAGTATGCGGTCATCGGCAGCCGGCCCGAGCTGGTGCCGAACGGCTGCGCGGCGTTCACGGTCGAGACGGACGACGAGGAGCGGCTCGTCGTCGTCGCCGAAATCGAGCGCACGCAGCGCAAGGGCGATCTCGACGCGCTGCTCAAGGGCATTCGCGAGGTGATCTGGCATCGCCACGACATCAGTCCCGGCTCGGTGCTGCTGGTGTCGCCCGGCAGCGTGCCGAAGACGTCGAGCGGCAAGGTGCGGCGCAGCGAATGCCGCAACCGGATGCGCGACGGCGAGCTGACGATACTCGCGCGCTGGGACGCCGACGATCGCATGTCCGACGCGACGCAGGGCGCTATCGCATCGACCGCGTCAACCGCGTCAACCGCATCGACCGTATCGACCGCCGCGCCGAGCGTGAAAAGCGATGCGGCCGACGCGGGCAGCGCCGCTTCGCCGAACGCACCGAAGGTCGAGCAGCTCAAGGACTGGCTGCGCCACTACGCGCGCACGCGGATCGATTCGCGAACCATCGACGAGCGCCGCACGATTCCACCGCACATCGTGCTCGATTTCGGCAACGAAGGGCTGCTCGGCATGCAGATCAAACGTGCATACGGCGGCCTCGGCTTCGCGCATCGCGAGATGCTGGAGGTGGTGTCGCAGCTCGCGACGATCGATTCGACGCTCGCATTCTTCGTCGGCCTGAACAATACGCTCGGCATCCGCCCGATCATGCTGCATGCGCAGCCGGCGCTGCGCGACGAACTGCTGCCGCTGCTCGCGACGGGGCGAACGCTTGCCGCGTTCGCGCTGACCGAGCCGGCCGCGGGCTCCAACGTGCGCGCGATCGCATCGACCGCGCAGCGCATCGACGGCGATCATTGGCTCGTCAGCGGCCGGAAGAGCTGGAGCGGATCGTCCGCGTGGGCGGGCGTGATCAACGTGTTCGCGAAGCAGGCCGGCGGCGCCGGGATGATCGGGCTCGCCGTCAGACAAGGCACGCCCGGCCTGCGGATCGGCGCGGAAGACCTGACGATGGGCGTGCGCGGAATGATCCAGAACACGCTGCATCTCGATCGCGCACGCGTGAGCGACGCGTGCCGGCTCGGCGCGCTCGGGCACGGAATGGCGGTCGCGCAGCAGACGATGAATTTCGCGCGCCTCGGCATCGGCGCGGTCTGCGTCGGCGGGATGAAGCGCTGCGCGCAACTGATGCATCGCTACGGCGCGCGGCGCCGGATCGGCACGGGGCTGTTGCTCGACAATCCGCTGAGCCGCCAGCGCCTCGGCGACCTGCGGCATCGCATCGACGGCTTGAACGCGCTGATCGAGCACCTGGCGGCCGACTTCGACGCGGGACGCGACGCACCCGAGGACGGCTTGCTGATCGCGAAGATCCTCGGCTCCGAATTCCTGTCGCAGTCGTCCGACGAACTGATGCAGATGCTGGGCGGCCGCGGCTATATCGAATCCAATCTCGCGCCGCAGATCTTTCGCGATGCGCGCCTGCCGCGCATCTTCGAAGGGCCGACCGAGACACTGCTCGCGCATCTGGGCAGCCGGCTGCTGAACGGCAGCGACGATCTGCTCGGCTATCTGGGCGCGCGGACGGGCGCCGGCGCGCTCGCCGCGGAACTGCGCGAACTCGGCGAACGGCTGCTCGAAGACGGGCTCGCAAACGCCGAGCAACTCGGCGGCGCCGCGCATGCGACGAACTGGGTCAACTACTGGTTCGGCAGCGTCGCGCAGTGGGCGCTGCTGCTGGCGGCCGTCGAGCAGGCCGCGAAGCGGCGCGGCGTCGACGGCGCGACGCTCGAATGGGCGCAGAGCCAATACGAACTCGCGGTCGAAGCGGCGCAGCGTCAGGTTGGCCGGCGGCGCGTGCTGTCGAGCGCCGCGCAGATCGCCGAGTGGGCGCTGCACGTCGAGCGCGAGATCGGGCCGATCGAGCAGACAGTGCCGGGCGCGACGCAGCGGCTCGATCCGCTGCTGCGCGCCGAGCACGACGCGAGCATGGAGCCGTCCGATGCCGGCGTCGCGCTCGCCGACGACGAGCCGCTGCCGACGGTGGACGACGCGCCCACGCCCGCGCCGGTCGCTCCGGTCGACCCCGAACTGAAGCGGGAGTTCGAGCAATGGCTGCTGACGTGGCTGGGCGAGCGTCTGCGGAATCGCCGGATCGCGCTGACGGCCGAGACGACCTTCGCCGACATCGGGCTCGATTCGATCCTCGCGGTCGAGCTGACGATGGCGTTCAGCGACGCATTTCGCACGACCGTCGACGCATCCGCCGTCTGGGATCATTCGTCGATCGACGCATTGGCGGCGCATCTCGCCACCCGAATGGACCGAAGCGTGCGCGCACACGCGGGCGCGGCTTCGTCCGACACTTCTTCATCCTTCTGAGGCGCATCCGATCATGCAGTCGCTTTGTGAACTTGCCACTTCTGCCGGCACCCTGACCGAACAGCTTGAAAACTACCTCCGCTCGCACGCCGACGACAGCTGCACGCTGCTCGGCGTACCGGCGGGCACGCCGTTGCGCGTCGAGATCGTCGACACCGGCGCGCCGATCGAGACTCGCCGCGATGATCGGGCGGCGACGCTGCGCATCGGCGAAGAGGACGCGCAGCGCGTGATGGCCTATACGCGCAGCTGCAATTGGGCGAACGGCATCGTGCTCGTGCCGACGCTCACGCGCCTCGTGCTGGCGGGCGCGTTCGACGGCCTGAAGGCCGGCGAGCCGCGTGCGATGCGTGCGTTCGCCGCCGAGCACAAGGCCGACCCGACGCGCAATCTCGGGCTGCTGTGGGGCGCGCTGAACCTGCTCGGGCTGGCCGGCTGGGTCACGCTGAGCAGCGGCGACGAGCGCGCCGACTATGCGCTGACGCCCGCCGGCGCGTGCGTGGTCGAATGCGTGAACGCGCAGCGGCCGCTCTTCACGCGATTGGCCGATGCGACGTCGATGCTGCAGCACCTGCATGCGCTGTGCCATCGTCGGCGCGTGAACGAAGACGAAAGCGCGCTCTATGCGGAGCTCGTGCGAATCTGCATCGACGGATGGCCGCTGCCGGAACCGCGGGATGGCCTCGAGCGGCACGTCCATGCGCAGTTGCGCACCGCGATGGACGGGCTGCTGCTCGGCCCGACGTGGGTCGCGCTCGACATGCCGGTGTTCGAGAAGCAGGGCAGGCAGCAAGGCAAGGTCGCGGCAAGCGTCTTCGAGGCATTCGACGCGCGACGCGACTGGGTGTCGATCGGCGACGGCTGGCCGCACGCGGATCGCGTCGCGCTGAGCGCGGCGTGGGCGCTGATGGGCCACGCGGGCGTCGCGGACGTCGATTCCGAGGGCGCGCGCGTGCAGCTCAACGAAGCGGGCCGGATTCATCGGCCGATTGCCGCGCCGTACGCGGGGCTCGCCGCATCGTACCTGCGCACGTACGCGTTGCTCGACGAACTGCTGTTCGGCGACCCCGATCCGCTCGATGTCGATCGCGACGGGCACATCGATCGCGTGATGAACGTGTACGCGTCGAGCGGCGCCGGGTCGGGTCCGGCGTCGCGGGAGATTTCGACGAAGATCATTCGCCGCCTGTTCGACGAGACGCCGCTCGATCAGCAGCCGGCCGGCATTTCGGACATGGGCTGCGGCGACGGCAGCGCGCTGCGGCGCCTCGCGCAGTACGTCATACGGTCGACGCGGCGCGGCCGGCATCTCGCCGACTATCCGCTCATCGTCATCGGTGCGGACTACAACGAATCGGCGCGCAGTCGCGCGGCCGACACGCTGTCGGAGCTGGGCAGCGTGCCGGGTGTGCACGTGCGCGTGATCGACGCCGACATTTCGCAGCCCGATCGTTACGACGAAGCGGTCGCCGCGAGCGGCCTGACCGTGAAGGAAATGGACGGCAGCCGCCGCGCGGCGCGTCTCGGCGATCTGCTGCACACGTTCATGTTCCTGGTCCACAACCGGCGTCTCGACGTGCGTCGCGGCGACGCCGCCGACGCGATCCTCGAGCGCTACGTGCGGCAGGTCGATCGGACGCATCTGCGCCGCGTCGCCGAACGTTACTATCCGGGACAACTGACGGTCTCGGACGATGCGGCGCTGCCGATTCCGCTCGACGAGATCAAGCGTGCGTTCCGCGTCGCGTACAGCGACGCCGAAGGACTCGTGCCGGGCTACGTCGCGGCCGCCGATCTGATCGATTTCGTCGCGCGCTGGAAGCCGCACGCGAAGCATGGTTTCCTCGTTGTCGAGGGGCACAGCCCGTGGGCCGCGAGCCTGCTGGACGACGCGATGGCCGACCCGGGCCGCTGGACCCGCACCGAGCAGTTGCCGGCCGTGTTCAATTGGGGGATGCACTTCGTGTCGCGTCAGTTCATGGCGCCGTTCGACGAGTTCATGCTCGCGATGTGCCTGGCGGGATTGAGCCCGCGTGACGCGATTCACGGGCGCATCCACCCGGAGGGCTTTCCCGGGCCGGACCTGCTGAACGAATATCGGTTCTTCAGCATTGCCGATTATGTCGCTTTCGACGCGGCGAATGCCTGAGCCCGCCTGCCGGCGAACTGCGGGGCAGAGGCGGGGCGTTTAGCGCGAGCGCCTTTCGTTTGACTGCGGCGGCCGAGGTCCGGACGCCGCCTGCGGGCGGAAGGCGCTCGCGGCGTTCGCGCCGCTCGCCGCTGCCGATGCACGCAGCGCGACAGCTGCTTCCGGATATGACGTCTCGCGCTCGATTCCAGAATGTCGTACTCGATATCGGTGTGGACGGGTTCCGTCCACATTCCCTCGCTAATTCCGCTGCCGCGTCGACGCGTTACCGTATAGTTCGGCTGGCGCGGACGGAGTCCGACGCGCATCGATCGAGATGATCGATCCGGTTCGTCAAAATCCATCGGGGAGGGGAAACATGAACGTGTCGCAAGCTTGCCTGCTGATTGCCGCGTTGATGCCGTTCGTCTGGACGATATGCGCGAAGTCGGGCGCGCACTACGACAACCGCGAGCCGCGTCAGTATCTCGCGCGGCTCGAAGGCTGGCGCGCGCGGGCGTTCGCCGCGCATCAGAATGCGTGGGAGGCGCTCGCGCTGTTCACCGCCGCGCTCGTCGTCGCGTGGCACAACGGCGCGAACGTGCAGCGCGTCGATCAGCTTGCGATCGTCTTCGTTGCGTCGCGCGTGGTCTATGGGGTGTTTTATCTGCTGAACTGGGCGACGCTGCGCTCGCTGGTGTGGACCGTCGGTTTCGCTTGTGTGGTCTGGTTGTTCTTCGCCGCACCCTGAGCGCACGGCAAGCTCCATGCTCGTTGCCGGCGTTGCGTGCGGCAGGCGCGGAGCGCTTCACATCCTTTCACAGTGTGATGCGGCGGTCGAACATGCGATGCGCTCGGGCGACGCGGCTTGCTTTGCGTCGAACCAAAAAAAGCGCCCTCGTCACGATGCTCTCCACATCGCGACGAGGGCCAACGGTAGACAGTTGAACGGGTATCGCGCGGATCAGGCGGCGACCGGCTCGTCGCTTCGCGCGGCTTCGGTGGCCGGGGCCGGCATCGCATCCGCCTCGCTGCGGATCAGGTAATCGAACGCGCCGAGCGAAGCCTTCGCGCCTTCACCGACGGCGATCACGATCTGCTTGTACGGCACGGTCGTCACGTCGCCGGCTGCGAACACGCCCGGCACCGACGTCGCGCCGCGCGCATCGACGGTGATCTCGCCGTGCTTCGACAGCTCGACCGTTCCCTTCAGCCATTCGGTGTTCGGCACGAGGCCGATCTGGACGAACACGCCTTCCAGTTCGACGCGCTTCGTCTCGCCGGCGCGCATGTCTTCGTAGACGAGGCCGTTCAGCCTGGCGCCGTCGCCCGTGAGTTCGGTCGTGCGTGCCTGCGTGATCACCGTCACGTTCGCGAGACTGCGCAGCTTGCGCTGCAGCACTTCGTCCGCGCGCAGGTGTGTGCCGTATTCGATCAGCGTCACCTCGCGGACGATGCCGGCGAGATCGATCGCCGCTTCGACGCCCGAGTTGCCGCCGCCGACCACCGCGACGCGCTTGCCCTTGAAGAGCGGGCCGTCGCAATGCGGGCAGTACGCGACGCCGCGATTGCGATACTCGCGCTCGCCGGGCACGCCGATTTCGCGCCAGCGCGCGCCGGTCGCGAGCACGATCGCCTTCGCCTTCAACACAGCGCCGCTCGCGAGATGGATCTCGTGGACACGGCCGGGGACGAGCTTGTCGGCGCGCTGCACGTCGATCACGTCGACTTCGTACTGCTTCACGTGTTGTTCGAGCGCGGTCGCGAACTTCGGACCTTCGGTTTCCTGGACCGACACGAAGTTCTCGATGGCCATCGTGTCGAGCACCTGCCCGCCGAAGCGCTCGGCGACGACGCCCGTCGCAATGCCCTTGCGCGCCGCGTAGATCGCAGCCGCCGCACCCGCAGGACCGCCGCCGACGATCAGCATGTCGAACACAGGCTTCGTCGCGAGCGCCTCCGCCGCGCGCCGGCTCGCGCCGCCGTCGAGCTTCGCGAGGATTTCCTTCACGCTGCTGCGGCCCTGGCCGAAGGTTTCGCCGTTCAGGAAAAGCGTCGGCACCGCCATGATCCGGCGCGCTTCGACCTCGTCCTGGAACAGCGCGCCGTCGATCGTCACGTGGCGGATACGCGGGTTGACGAGCGCCATCACATTGAGCGCCTGCACGACTTCCGGGCAGTTCTGGCAGGTCAGCGAGATGTACGTTTCGAAGGCGTAGTCGCCGTCGAGCTGGCGGATCTGCTCGATCACCGCGTCGTCGAGCTTGAGCGGATGACCGCCCGCTTGCAGCAGTGCGAGCACGAGCGACGTGAATTCATGGCCCATCGGAATGCCGGCGAAACGAATGCCGGTTGCCTTGCCACGCTCGCCGACCGAGAACGACGGCTTGCGCTCGGCGTCGTCGCGGCGCTCGACCACGGTGACTTGCGGCGACAGCGACGCGATTTCGTCGAGCAGCGCGCGCAGCTCGCGCGATTTGTCGCCGTCATCGAGCGACGCGACGAGCTCGACCGGGCGGGTGATTCGTTCGAGGTACGATTTCAACTGAGTCTTGAGATTGGCGTCGAGCATGACGATTCGGATTCCGTAACGAGAGTGAGCCGCGCTCGCCGCTCTCGTACGATGCGGTGCGGGGCGGTGAGCGGGCCGCGACGGACGCGGCCCGCATGGCGCGGACGGCGGCGATGCCGCCGTGCGGAGTTAGATCTTGCCGATCAGGTCGAGCGACGGCGTGAGCGTGTCGGCGCCCGGCGTCCACTTGGCGGGGCACACTTCGCCTGGATGCGCGGCGATGTACTGCGCGGCCTGGACCTTGCGCAGCAGCTCGCCCGCATCGCGGCCGATGCCGTTGTCGTGGATCTCGCACAGCTTGATCTCGCCTTCCGGGTTGATCACAAACGTGCCGCGCAGCGCGAGGCCTTCTTCTTCGATCAGTACGTCGAAGTTGCGCGAGATCGCGAGCGTCGGATCGCCGATCATCGGATACTTGATCTTCGAGATCGTGTCCGACGTGTCGTGCCATGCCTTGTGCGTGAAGTGCGTGTCGGTCGACACTGCGTAGATTTCGACGCCGAGCTTCTGGAATTCGGCGTAGCGGTCGGCCAGATCGCCGAGCTCGGTCGGGCACACGAACGTGAAGTCGGCCGGATAAAACACGACGACGGACCACTTGCCCTTCAGGGTCTCGTCGCTGACTTGTACGAATTCGCCGTTGTGGTACGCGGTGGCCTTGAACGGTTTGATCTGGCTATTGATGATCGGCATTTGCGCTTCCTCTTGAATCGATGTGTGATCAGGAAGCGCCAGTATGGCGATGCGGCTCGCTTCTGTGAAATTGCTTGTTTCAATGATCGGAATCGGTAATGCCTATCCGGCTACCCGGCCGGGCCGCGGGCGGGCAAAAAAAGGGCGGCGCATCGAGGATCGAGATGCGTCGCCCAATGCGGATATCGAGGGAATATCCGCAAGCACGCCATGTACGGCGACGGCGCGGCCGGCTGCCGGCGGCGCGCGGTCGCCCGTCCGGTCGGACGGCAGCCGCTATTTCGCGCCGGCGACGCCGAGCGCGCTGCTGTAGTTCGGCTGCAGCCAGATCTTGTTCGCGCGCAGGTTCGCCGCGTCGAAGTAGATCGTGTTGCCCGAGAGCACGCCGATCCGCGCGACGTTGCCGTAGCGGCCGTTGACCTGATCGGCGATCTGCTTCGCCCACACGCTGCGATCGATGTTGTACGGCGTGATCGGCTGGCGCACGTCGACGACTTCCGCGCCGCGCGCGTCGGTGCCCATCACGCGGAAGCGGACCTGCTGGCCGGCTTGCGGCACGACACCCGGCTCGATGAACGCGCGCGTCGCGACCCACGGGAAGCCCGATGCGCTTTCGTTCGCGGCGATCGTCACGTCGCTGCAATTGAAGAAGCCTTCGTTGCCCGCGTCGATGCGCTGCCAGTAGCTATACAGCACGGCGTCTCCGGTGCGGCCCGCGGGCAGCGTCACGTCGAGCTTGTAGAACGACTGGATCGAGCCGGGCAGATGGCCCGCGCCGTTCGCGGGAACGGGCGCGGGCGCCGGCGCGTCGTAGATCTGCTGCAGATCGTCCCAGCGCAGCGGCCGCGCCGGATCGTACGACGGCTTCGAGATGAACACGCGCATGCGCGCCGGATTATGCGACGTCGTGTTTTCCCACATGAGCTCGACGTGGCCGCTGCGCGGCGTCAGTTGCGTCTTGCGCCAGACCGTCGCGGGCGCTTTGTCGAGGCCCGCCTTCGACGTGTCGCCGCCCGCGCACAGCAGGCCGTCCGGCACGGCCGCCTTCAATTGCGCGAGATCGTTGCCCTGGCCGACCGGATTTGCGGACACCTCGTTCCATTGCGTGAAAGGGTAGGCCGAATTGTTGCCGGTGCGATAGGCCGCGCGGCAATCGTCGTTCGGAATTCCCGAGCCGTCGGCCGGATCCCAGTAGCCGCCTTCGAGGCGGCATTGATATTGACGCGCAATCGGGAAGCCGACTGCACCGTGTGCTGCGGCATCGTCGACGGGCGCGAACATCGCGGCGAGCGAAGTGGCAAGCGTGGCGGCGGCGCCGAGCGTGGCGGCACGACGCGCCGGGTGGCGAGATGACGGCGCATCGAAGAGCGACTTCATGTAGCGTTCCTCCTGGTGAAAAATGACACGGTTCACGTTCCGTAGCGTAGTGGAGGTGCGTCGATTGTTTTGGATATCGAAATATGAGGTGTCGCAGCCTTCTTTCAGGGATTTCGTCAGGATGGTAGATGACGTGGCGCGTCGGTAGGCCTACCAAAAATGGCAGGCGCGGCGAATTCGTGCGATGCCGGTGCTTCAAGGGATAGCCGCCGTCGAGCCGTTCGATCCATGCCGAGAAGAAGTTCGTAAGCAGAGAGATCGCAAGCCTATCGTCACGGCGGTGGTGAACGTTACCGCGAAACTTGGGAGCTTGACCGAAGGAAGCACGTCCGGCATTCGCTCGATGAGCGACGTTCACGGCGCGCGCTTGCGTGCGTGTCGGACGATGGGCGGCGGGATCGCGGCCGCCGGCGAGCATGCGACGCCGAATTGCGGGCGAGACGCGTGCCGAACGGTGCAATCGATCATCGACGGCGCGCGACCGCTTGATCGTCCGCGCGGCGGCGCGTTCGTCGATCGAGTCAGTGCATGTAGGCGGCTGGCTGCGCGGGCGAGTGAATCGCGAGCCCCGCATCGAGCAGCGCAATCGAGAACCAGCGCGCGATCTTCAGCACGCCGCTGTCCGCGCAGCGCGGCAGCCAGTCGGCGAGTGCGCGCAGCGCCGCTTCGCTTCGCGTCGATTGCAGATGGGCAAGCGCTTGCAGGAGCCGTGCTTCGTCGCTCGCGAGCCCGCTGGCGCAGCGGCAATGCGTGTCGAGCGGATGGCATGCATCGCACGTCAGGAAGCGCATCAGCATGTCGAAATGCACGAGGCCGTTGGCGTGCAATCCGGCGGCGGCCAGCACGTCGCGCCACGATTGCCGATCGCGTCGCGCGCCGTCTTCGGCTGCTGCGGGATGCAGCCATGTGCGAACCGCAGTCAGGACGATCCGCTGCGCATCGGTGTCGCGCAGTGCGACGTCGGTGTCGACGAGCGGCGCGGCGCTCGGATCGGCATGATGGAAATTCATGACGGAACCTCCGGAAATCGAAGCGGCGCGCGATGTGCGGGCCGCGCAATGAAGTCGGTCGGCATGGCGGTCAGCGTGCGGGGCCGAGCCATTCGCGCACGTGCGCGTCGCGATCCGGGCGTCGCGTGCTGCCCGCAGGCTCTGCCGGCGTGCCGACGAACAGAAAGCCGACGAGCCGTTCGTCGGGGCCGAAGCCGAGCGCGTCGTGCATCGCCGGCTCGTACGAGTCGACGCCCGTGGCCCAGAAGCCGCCGTAGCCGAGCTGATGGATCGCGTTCAGCATGTTCATCGCGGCCGCGCCGACGGCGAGCAGTTGTTCGATTTCCGGCACCTTCGACGTGCGGTTCAGCGCAGCGCCGAGCGCGACGATGAGCGGCGCGGCGAGCGCCTTGTCCCGGCGGTGCTCGTGCGAACCGGGCGGATCGTTGGGCGCGCGCGCGTCGGCGAGTTCGACGAGCAGATCGCCGAACGCGTAGCGCGCCGCGCCCTGAACGACGACGAAGCGCCATGGGCGCAGATTGCCGTGATCGGGCGCGCAGAGGGCGGCATCGAAGATCGCGTCGAGCTCGCGCGGATTCGGCGCGGGCTCGTTCAGCGGCCAGCGGGAGCGGCGCGACAGCAGTCCCGGCAGCAAGTCGTGCGGGTCGTCGGCGTCGTCGTCGGCGGCGGCGCGCACGGGCGTCGCGGTGGCGATGGCATCCATGGTCGAGGCTTCGGTATTGGTCGATGAACGGAGCACATCATCGAACAGTTTCGGTGTAAATGCAAACGATTCTCATTCGCTAGTAGGGTTAATTCGATGATGGCGCGGCGGACAGACGGGGCGATGCCTCGTCTGTCGCAGAAGCGGTCGAGCGGATTGCCGGACAGGAACAGCAAGAAGTTGCCGGTTCGGGCGACTCGGAGGCGATTACTGTGCGCGTCCGCTATTCGTGCGTGTCAGGAAACTTTCCCGCCGATCTTCCGAGTCTTCGATTCCTGTTGGTGCTTTATCGGGGCACCCGACCTTCGCACATCCGCCAGCGGCTCGGCACCGGCCAATTTGTAGCGTCGCGCCTGCGATACATGCATTTCTTTTCATGGATGTCCTTTGCTCGCCGCGCGGAATGCCGATCCGGCGCGGGTCGCGCTCACGGTCGCCATTGCATAACTATTCAGTTAATCCATGAGAGCAGCCGAATCGATCGGATGCCGAAGTGATCGCCCGCATAGACAGACGCGCCGGAAATCTGCCACGCTACAGACGCGAGCGACGCCGGCTGCGCCGAGTCGGCGCATGCCGCCGACCGGCCGCCGCACCGTTGTGGTGCGGCATGCCGCGAAAAAGTGCCAAATCAAACCGGGAATCGGACTCGAACAAGGCACGCTCTTTGCTCGCTACTCGTTACGCCGGTTCGGCATAGACAGATGCCGAGTGAATGATGGAGAACTATTCGATGAAGCCGTTCGACGAAATGCTGCAACCCGGCGATACCGTACGAGCGCCATATGAGCGCTTGAAACGATGGCTCGACACGCAGGATCCCGCGAGCCTGGCCCAGAAGGCGCACGACGCCGAGGGCGTGTTCCGCAAGACCGGCATCACGTTCGCCGTCTATGGCGACGCCGAAGCCGCCGAGCGGCTGATTCCGTTCGACATCGTGCCGCGGATCATTTCCGGACAGGAATGGAATCGGCTGTCGCAGGGGATCGAGCAGCGCGTGATGGCGCTCAATGCATTCCTCGACGACATCTATCATCGACAGGAGATCGTCCGCGCGGGGATCGTGCCGAAGCACCTGATCGCGCACAACGAAGCGTTCCTGCCCGAGATGATCGATTTCCGGCCGCCCGGAAACGTTTACACGCACATCATCGGCGTCGACATCGTCCGGACTGCGGAAAATCAGTTCTACGTACTCGAAGACAACGCGCGCACGCCTTCCGGCGTGTCGTACATGCTCGAGAACCGAGAAACGATGATGCAGCTCTTCCCCGAGCTGTTCCAGCAGGTGAAGGTGCGGCCGGTCGAAACCTATCCGCAACTGCTGCGCCAGTCGCTCGCGGCCGTCTGCCCGCCGGGCGGCAACGCGGACAATCCGACCGTCGCGGTGCTCACGCCCGGCATCCACAACTCCGCGTATTACGAGCATGCGTTCCTTGCCGACCAGATGGGCGTGCATCTCGTCGAGGGCAGCGATCTGCAGGTGATCGGCGATCGCGTCGCGATGCGCACGACCGAAGGCTTTCGGCCGATCGACGTGCTGTACCGTCGCCTCGACGACGCGTTCCTCGATCCGCTCACGTTCCGGCCGGATTCGGCGCTGGGCGTCGCGGGGATCATGGACGTCTACCGCGCGGGCAACATCACGATCGCGAACGCGCCCGGCACCGGCATCGCCGACGACAAGGCGATCTACTCGTACATGCCGGAGATCGTCGAGTTCTATACCGGTCGCAAGGCGTTGCTCGAGAACGTGCCGACCTGGCGCTGCGCGGAAGCAGACAGTCTCAAGTACGTGCTCGAGCATCTCGACGAACTCGTCGTGAAGGAGGTGCACGGCTCGGGCGGCTACGGGATGCTCGTCGGTCCCGCGGCGTCGAAGGCCGAACGCGACGCGTTCGCGGCGAAGCTGCGCGCGAAGCCGTCGAACTACATCGCGCAGCCGACGCTCGCGCTGTCGACGACGCCGATCCTGACCGAGAAAGGGCTTGCGCCGCGCCACGTCGATCTGCGGCCGTTCGTGCTCGTGTCCGACCGGATCCGCATCACGCCGGGCGGCCTCACGCGGGTCGCGTTGAAGGAGGGTTCGCTCGTCGTCAACTCGAGTCAGGGCGGCGGCACCAAGGATACCTGGGTGCTTGCCGACTGACGCATGCGCATGCGGCGCGTCTGCGCGCCGCACCGAACAACGATCGGAGTGGACGGCAAACATGCTTCTTGGACGGACAGCAAGCGGTCTTTACTGGATGTATCGCTATATCGAGCGCGCGGAGAACACCGCGCGGATCGTCGACGTGGGATTGCGCATGGCGCTCACGCGCACGTCGGATGCGCCGGCAGAATGGTCGTCGGTGCTCGTCAGCTCGGGCGCGGACGACGGCTATCGGCAGAAGTACGAAACATACGCGGCCGATAGCGTTGCCGACTATCTGCTGCGGGATCGCGACAACTCGTCGAGCGTGCTGTCGTGCATCGAATACGCACGCTCGAACGCGCGGATGGTGCGCACGGCGCTCACGCGCGAGGCATGGGAAAGCGTGAACGGCGCGTGGCTCGCGATCAGGCGCGGGCTCGCGCAGCCGATCCACGCGAGCGCGCTTCCCGCGATTCTCGACGAGATCAAGCGCGAGACCGCGCTGATCCTCGGCAGCTTCTACAGCACGATGCTGCGCAACGAGATCTTCGATTTCGCGCAGATCGGCGCGTTCGTCGAGCGCGCGGACAACACCGCGCGAATCGTCGACGTCAAATATCACCTGCTGTTGCCGTCGGTGTCGCACGTCGGCACGATCCTCGACAACTATCAGTGGGAGTCGATCCTGCGCTGCGTCGCCGCGCACCGCTCGTACCGCTGGGTCTACGACGTCCAGTACAAGCCGCTCAACATCGCCGACTATCTGATTCTCAACGGACGGATGCCGCGCTCGCTGCGCTACTGCTACGGACGGGTTGTGTCGAGCCTCGATCATCTCGCGAAAGATTACGGTGTCACGCACGATTGTCACGAAACCGCCGCCAAAATCAAGCAGTCGCTCGAGGACAACTCGGTCGAGCGCATTTTCAAGAGCGGGCTGCACGAGTTCCTGACGGATTTCATCGCCAAGAACAATAGTCTCGGCCTCGAAATCGCCCAAGCCTACAACTTCGATTGAGATCAGCCATGCGCCTCGCCATCCGCCACATCTCGCGCTTTCAATTCGACGAACACGCCGCCTACGTATTGCAGCGGCTGCGGCTGCGCCCGCAAAGCGGTTCGTGCCAGACCGTGCGGGCCTGGCAAGTGACGATCGACGGCGTCGAGCCGACGCTGGGTTATGCAGACGGTTTCGGCAATCGCGTCGACCTCGTGCGGCACGAGCGCGACAAGCCGGAGATCACGATCGTCGCGGCGGGCGTCGTCGAGACGCAGGACCGCGCGGGTATCCTCGGCAATGTCGAAGGCTATGCGCCGCCGTGGATATTCGAGCGCGCGACTGACCTGACCCGGGCGGGCGATGCAGTCCGCGCGCTCGCCGACGCGCTGCCGATCGAGAACAAGAGCCTCGACGCGCTGCACTGGCTGATGACCGAGGTGCACAGCCGGATCGCCTACGAGCCGAGCACGCAGCCGGCGCCGCGCGACGCGGAGAGCGCGCTGCAAAGCGGCATCGGCACGAGCCGTGACCACGCGCACGTGTTCGTCGCCGCGGCGCGCGCGCTGAAGATTCCGGCGCGCTACGTGTCCGGCTATCTGCTGACGGACAACTCGATGCAGCGGATCGCGCAAGCGCTGCATCAGGCGAGCGGCGTCGCACAGCAGGCGATGCAGATGCGGCGCGACTCGGACGGCGCGCACGAAACGCCGGACGATGCGGCGGGGCAGCCGATCGTCGCGATGCAGGAAACGGCGGTCGCGACACAGCCGCAATCGGGCCACGCGTGGGCCGAGGCGTACATCGAAGGCCTCGGCTGGGTCGGCTTCGATCCGTTCATGAACCGCTGCCCGGACGAGCGCTACGTGCGCATCGCGGCGGGCCTCGACTATCGCGACACGATGCCGGTCTACGGTCCGGGGGCGAAGCCGCTCGGCGTCGAGATCAGCGTGATCCAGTCGCCGGAGCTCGTCTGACGCGCGCGAGCGCCGCGCAGTAGCGCAATGGACAGCGGCGCGGTTGCGCCGTGTCGTCGCGCAGCTGCATCGTCACATCCTGATCGCCCCTGCAACCGCATCGAACGGCCACGCCATGTCCATTCACGTCGCGCTTCACCACGTCACCCGCTATCGCTACGACCAGCTCGTCCAGCTCGGCCCGCAGATCGTGCGCCTGCGGCCCGCTCCGCATTGCCGGACGCCGATCCTGTCTTATTCGATGAAGATCGAGCCCGAGCAGCACTTCGTCAACTGGCAGCAGGATCCGTTCGCGAACTACATGGCGCGGCTCGTGTTTCTCGAGCCGACGCGCACGTTCGAGATCGCAATCGATCTCGTCGCGGAGATGTCGGTCTACAACCCGTTCGACTTCTTCCTCGAAGAGCACGCGGAGAACTTTCCGTTCGATTACGGCGACGCGCTGCGCCGCGAGCTCGCGCCGTATCTCGTGTGCGATCCCGATGCGAGCGCGTCCGACGCGTTTCGTTCGTATGTCGAATCGATCGACCGCACGCCGACGCGCACGATGAACTTCCTCGTTGCGCTGAACCAGCAGTTGCAGCGCGACATTCGCTATGTCGTGCGGCTCGAGCCGGGCGTGCAGACGCCTGCGCAGACGCTCTCGCTCGCGTCGGGCTCGTGCCGCGACAGCGGCTGGCTGCTCGTGCAGCTGTGCCGTCATCTCGGTCTCGCCGCGCGCTTCGTGTCCGGTTATCTGATTCAGCTGACGCCCGACGTGAAGGCGCTCGACGGCCCGAGCGGCGCCGAAGTCGATTTCACCGATTTGCACGCATGGTGCGAGATTTATCTGCCGGGTGCGGGCTGGATCGGCTTCGATCCGACGTCGGGGCTGCTCGCGGGCGAAGGGCACATTCCGCTCGCCGCGACGCCGCAGCCGACGAGCGCCGCGCCTGTCGAAGGGCTCGTCGACGAATGCGAGGTCGAGTTCGAGCACGAGATGCGCGTGACGCGGATCTACGAATCGCCGCGCGTGACGAAACCTTACAGCGACGAGCAGTGGCATCACGTGCTGCAGCTCGGCGCGCAGGTCGACGCCGATTTGAATGCGGGCGACGTGCGCCTGACGCAGGGCGGCGAACCGACGTTCGTGTCGATCGACGATCGCGACGGCGCCGAGTGGAACACCGATGCGTTGGGGCCGACGAAGCGCGGCTATGCGACGTCGCTCGTGCAGAAGCTGCGCGCCGAGTACGGCGGCGGCGGCTTTCTCCATTTCGGGCAGGGCAAGTGGTATCCGGGCGAGCAACTGCCGCGCTGGGCGCTGTCCGTGTTCTGGCGTGCGGACGGCGAGCCGGTCTGGCGCGATCCCGCACGCTTCGCCGACGAGCGCGACGCGTCGACTTGCGCGACCGCGGACGCCGAGCGTTTCATCCGCGCGCTCGCGGCGCGCCTGGGCATCACGAGCGAATATGTGACGCCCGGCTACGAAGACGTTTGGTACTACTTGTGGCGTGAGCGGAAACTGCCGGTGAACGTCGATCCGTTCGACGCGCGGCTCGACGACGAGCTCGAGCGCGCGCGGCTGCGCAAGGTATTCTCGCAGCAGCTCGACAGCGTGATCGGCTACGTGCTGCCGCTCAAGCCGCTCGCGCCGAACCCGGCGCTGGCGGGGCCGCGATGGGAGACGGGGCCGTGGTTCTTCCGTGACGAGCGGATGTATCTCGTGCCCGGCGATTCGGCGATGGGCTATCGTCTGCCGCTCGATTCGTTGCCGTGGGTGAGCCGCGGTGATTTTCCGTATCTCGTCGAGCGCGATCCGTTTGCGCCGCAGGACACGCTGCCCGATGCGAAGACGCTGCGCGCGCGCCATGCGGTCGGCGGGGACGACGTGGTGCGGGAGCCGGCCGCCGCCGCGCGCGACTTCGCGGCGCCCGCTCGGACCGTGATGCAGGCGCGCGCCGGCGAAGGCTCGAGCACTGCGCCGGCAAGCGCGGCCGACGATCCCGCGCGCTATCCGCAGCGCTTCGAATCCGCCGCGTGGATCACGCGCACCGCGCTGTGCGTCGAGGTACGCAACGGCGTGCTCTATGTGTTCATGCCGCCGCTCGCCGCGCTCGAGGAATATCTCGATCTGCTGACTGCGGTCGAGCTGACCGCCGAGTCGCTCGACGTGAAGCTCGTGCTCGAAGGCTATCCGCCGCCGCGCGACGCGCGCCTGAAAATGCTGCAGGTGACGCCCGATCCCGGCGTGATCGAAGTGAACATCCATCCAGCGCACGACTTCGACGAGCTCGTCCAGCACACCGAATTCCTGTACGACGCGGCCTATCGATCACGGCTGTCGAGCGAGAAATTCATGGTCGACGGCCGGCACGTCGGCACGGGCGGCGGCAATCACTTCGTGCTCGGCGGCGCGACGCCCGCGGACAGCCCGTTCCTGCGCCGTCCTGATCTGCTCGCGAGCCTGATCGCGTATTGGCACAACCATCCGTCGCTGTCCTATCTGTTCTCGGGGCTCTTCATCGGGCCGACGAGCCAGGCGCCGCGCGTCGACGAGGCGCGCAACGATCAGGTGTACGAACTTGATATCGCGTTCGCCGAGATCCGCCGCAACAAGCTGCGCTACGGCGAAGACATGCCGCCGTGGCTCGTCGATCGCGTGCTGCGCAACTTGCTGATCGATGTGTCGGGCAACACGCATCGCAGCGAATTCTGCATCGACAAGCTCTATTCGCCGGATTCGGCGACGGGCCGCCTCGGTCTTCTCGAATTGCGCGCGTTCGAGATGCCGCCGCACGCGCGGATGAGCGTCGTCCAGCAGTTGCTGCTGCGCGCGCTGATCGCACGCTTCTGGCGCGCGCCGTACACGACGCCGCTTGCGCGCTGGGGCACCGCGCTGCACGATCGCTTCCTGTTGCCGACGTTCGTGAAGATGGACTTCGACGACGTGCTGACCGAGATGCGCGAAGCGGGCTTCGCGTTCGATCCGGCATGGTTCGCGCCGCACTTCGAGTTCCGTTTTCCGTTGTTCGGCCAGGTCGCGGTGCGAGGCGTCGCGCTCGCGCTGCGCGGCGCGCTCGAGCCGTGGCACGTGATGGGCGAGGAGGGGGCGATCGGCACCACCGTGCGCTACGTCGATTCGTCGCTCGAGCGGCTCGAAATCCATGTGAGCGGGCTGAACGACAGCCGCTATGTCGTGACCGTCAACGGTCGCGCGCTGCCGCTGCAGCCGACCGGCACTGCCGGCGAGTACGTGGCGGGCGTGCGCTACAAGGCGTGGGCGCCGCCGTCGGCGCTGCATCCGACGATCGGCATTCACGCGCCGCTTACGTTCGACATCGTCGATACATGGATGCAGCGCTCGCTCGGCGGCTGCCGATATCACGTCGCGCATCCGGGCGGCCGCAACTACGACACGTTCCCGGTGAATGCGTACGAGGCCGAGAGCCGGCGGCTCGCGCGCTTCGTGTCGATGGGACATACGCCGGGTACGATGACGGTCGAGCCGGCCGCGCCGAGCCGCGAGTTTCCGTTCACGCTGGACTTGCGGCGTGACTGAGGCATGCAAATGCGCACGGAGGGGGCGGGTGCGCGCCGCGACAGCGGCGGGGACGAAACGCGCGATGCGCGGGCGCCGCGCGACAGACGTGCCGCGTCGGGCAGGAATGTTAGGATTCGACATCGATGAGCGGCACGCGCCGCACGCGGGCGGCATTCGCTTCGCGATGGCGGCGCGGGCCGTTCGCCTTTGAAGAATCGAATCGTGCTTTCACTTTTTTCCGACGACGATCTGGCCGCCGACGCGATGCAGACGCTATTCGACACGGGGTCGCAGCAAGCCGCGGCCGAACTCGGCGCGGCGCTCGCCGCGCCTGCGGTCACGGGCCGCTACGACGAACTGCGCGGCGGCGCGGCCACGTTTTCCACCGCGTCGCTCGCGCCCGCGTGGCGCGCGTTCTTCACGCAGCTCGGCAGTGTCGGTTTCGCCGATCTCGACCGACGCGCCGACGCGCTGCGGCGCCGCATGCGTGAGAACGGGCTTGCCTATCACCCGCACGAGCGCGCCGCGGGCGGCGGCGCGGTGCGTCCGTGGTCGCTCGACCTGCTGCCGCTGATCGTCGCCCCCGACGACTGGGCGACGATCGAGTGCGGCGTGCTGCAGCGCGTGCAACTCCTCAACGCGATCCTCGCCGATCTCTACGGAAAACAAACGATCCTGCGCCGCGGGCTCTTGCCGCCCGCGCTCGTGACCGGGCATCCCGGCTATCTGCGGCCGATGTGCGGCGCGCGCGCGCCGGGCGGCACGTGGCTGCACGTCGTCGCGTTCGATCTCGCGCGCGGACCGGACGGCGCGTGGCGGATGATGGCGCAGCATACGCAGGGCCCGTCCGGGCTCGGCTATCTTCTGGAGAATCGGCTGATCGTGTCGCGGCTCTTTCCGCGCGCGTTCCGCGGCCTGCACGTGCAGCGGCTCGCCGCGAGCTATCGCGCGTTGTTGCAGAGCATGCAGGCGCTGAGTCCCGCGCGCAAGAACTCGCGAATCGTGCTGCTGACGCCCGGCCCGCACGCGGCGACCTATTTCGAGCATGCGTATCTCGCGCGCTATCTGGGCCTCACGCTCGTCGAGGGCGGCGACCTGACGGCGCGCGATCAACACGTCTATCTGAAGACGCTGCGCGGGCTCGAGCCCGTGCACGGCATCCTGCGACGCGTCGACGACGAATGGCTCGATCCGCTCGAGCTGCGCCCGGATTCGCTGCTCGGGGTGCCGGGGCTGATGCAGGCTGTGCGCGCGGGCAATGTGCTGCTCGCAAACCTGCCGGGCTCCGGTTTTCTCGAATCGCCCGGCATCCTCGGTTTCCTGCCTTGCCTGGCGGAGAGCCTGCTCGGCGAGACCCTGTCGCTTCCCGCGGTGCCGTCGTGGTGGTGCGGCGAGCAAGCGGCGTACGACGAAGCGCTGCCGCTCCTCGCGCGCAGCATCGTGAAGCCGACGTTCCCGGCGAGCGTGCAGGCGGGCGGCGCCTTCGAGCCGGTGATCGGCGCGCGGCTCGCGCCGCAGCAGCTCGCCGAATGGCGTGCGCGGATCGCCGCGCAGCCCGCGCACTACACGATTCAGGCGGACTTGCCGTTGTCGCAGGCGCCGACGTGGGCGGGCGGCGCGCGCGCCGGAGACGGCGGCGCCCGGATCGTGCCGCAGCCGCTGCTGCTGCGCGTGTTCGCGCTCGCGGACGGCGCGGGCTCGTGGCGCGTATTGCCCGGCGGGCTCGCGCGTGTCGGCACGCGCGACGAGCTGTTCAACGCACCGATGCCGCGCGGCGGCAGCAGCGTCGACACGTGGGTGATGACGGAAGGCGCGGTCGATCCGACGACGCTGCTGCAGACGCACCTCGGCCCGGACGATCTGCAGGAGCGGTCGCGGGCGATCGCGAGCCGCGCGGCCGAGAATCTGTTCTGGCTCGGCCGCTACACCGAGCGCGCGACGAACCTGACGCGGCTCGCGCGCAGCGCGCTCGAACGACTGCGCGGCGAGGAGGATGTCGAGACGCCCGTTCATCTGCATTTGCTCGACGCACTGTGTCGCGACAACGGCTTGCTGCCCGCCGACGCGCCGTCGGCCATCGAGACGCCGCACGCGTTCCAGCAAGCGTTGACGCTCGCGCTCACGCATCGGGCGGATCGCTCGACGGGGATCGCGTCGTGCCTGTTCGGCATGCGCGGCGCGGCGGCGGCGATTCGCGAGCGGCTGTCGCGCGAGCAATGGCGGCTGATCGACGACGCCACGCAACTGTTCGACGAAGGCGGCGACGACGCGGAGCCGGAGGAGCAACTCGGCAACGACGCGCTGCAGCGGCTCGAGCGCCTGAATCTGCTGCTGTCGGCGATCACGGGCGCGCAGACCGACCACATGACGCGCGACGACGGCTGGCGCCTGCTGTCGATCGGCCGCCAGATCGACCGCCTCGAATTCCTGTGCGGTGTGCTGAGCCGCGCGTTCGAGGGCGGCGCGATTCACAAGCAGGAAGGCTTCGAACTCGTGCTCGAGCTGTTCGACAGCGCCATTACGTTCCGCTCGCGCTTCCAGCGCTGCTTCGACGTGGCGCCGCTGCTGTCGCTCGTCGTGCTCGACACCGACAATCCGCGCTCGCTTGCATGGGTCGCGCAGGCGCTGCGCGGTCGATTGTCGAAGGTCGAGCGCAGCGAAGGCTACGCGTTGTCGGAACTCGCCGACGGGATGCCGGATATTGCAGGCTGGTCGCTGCATGTGCTCTGCGAGACCGACGGCGATGGCCGCCACGCGGCGCTGCTCGCGCACCTGCAGGCGTGCAGCAAGGCGACGTGGGACATGTCGAACCGGATCGGCGAGCGTTACTTCAGCCACGTGCGCGAGGCGGGCAGGTCGCTATGGGGATGACGACGCAATCGCGGGCGAACGCGAAGACGCGCACCCGCACGCGCAAGGCGGCCGCACGCACGGAGCAGGCGGGCGGCGGGCTGCTGCGCGTCACGCACGACACGCGCTATTGCTACGCGGCGCGCGTCGAGTCCGCGCAGCATCAGGCACGCTTGCGGCCGCTCGAGACGCCGCGGCAGCGCGTGCTCGAGTTCTCGCTCGAGATCGATCCGCGCGCCGAAGGGCTCGTCGTCGATACCGATTCGTTCGGCAACCAGCGCACGTCGTTCGCGCTCAACCAGCCGCACGAGGCGCTCTTCGTGCGCAGCCGCAGCGTCGTGCGGATCACACCGCCCGCGCTGTCGGCCGGCAAGCGGGGCGAGCCGCCGCCCGCGATCGCCGCGCCGCGCGACGGCTGCGCGAGCACGTGGGAAGCGGTGCGCGAGCGTCTGACGTTTCGCGCGGGACGGCCGTTCGATCCGGCGAGCGAATTCGTGTTCGCGTCGCCGCACGTCGCGTGCCATCCGGATCTCGCCGCGTATGCGGCGGCGAGCTTCGCGCCGGGCCGCCCGCTCGTGCAGGCCGCATGGGAGCTGATGCGTCGCATCCACGCGGATTTCGCGTATACGCCGAACAGCACCGACGTCGGCACGACCGCGCTCGACGCGCTCGCGCTGCGCAGCGGCGTGTGCCAGGACTTCGCGCACGTGATGATCGGCGCGCTGCGCTCGCTCGGGCTCGCCGCGCGCTACGTGAGCGGCTACCTGCTGACGCAGCCGCCGCCCGGGCAGCCGCGACTGATTGGTGCGGACGCGTCGCATGCGTGGGTCGAGGTCTACGATCCGGCCTGGCCCGAGGACGGCGGCTGGTTGCAGCTCGATCCGACCAACGATCGCGCGCCCGGCGACGATTACGTGATGCTGTCGATCGGCCGCGATTACGCGGACGTGACGCCGCTGCGCGGGGTCATCCGAGGCGGCGGCGCGGATCAGGTGCTGACGGTCGGGGTGACGGTCGAGCCGCTTGGCCCGGCGTCTTGACGCCGAACGCGGACATCATCGCCGTCTATGCGCGGCGCCGTCAGACGCCCACGCGGATTCGCGCATTCGTCGATTTTCCGGCGGGCGAACTCGGTAAGTGGCACAACGGATAGGCGCTTCACCCGGCGCGTGTGCGGGGAGACGGGGCGTTTCGTTCGGATTCCTTGTCGCTGGCGGGCGGCCGGATCGGTTGGGATATCACGCGTCGAGCGGCTGCCGACACCGATCGCCGTTCGATGCTCGCCATAGAACGATCGTCGAGAATCGAGCATCGTCGGATCGATCGGATCAGGCCGCATCCTTGCGTCACATGCTTGCGAGCAGCTTCCCGAGTTTCTTGCCCGCGTAGCGCGCCTGCGCGACGCTCAGCGCCGAATAGCCGACGACCACGCCGGCGGGCAGCGCCGCGCGCTTGCAGAACGCCCGCAACGGCTGGAGCGCCAGGCCGGCCTTCGTGGCATGCGCGACGAAGGCGCCTTCGTCGATGCCCTGCCCGAGCCATAGCACGAAATGAAATCCGGCGTGCTCGCCGGAAATCGCGTAGCGGCCGTCGGCGTGCCGACGAAGCTGATCGAGTACCGCGTCGCGGCGCTGCAGGTAGGCGTGGCGGCTCGTCCGCAGATGCTTCGCGAAATCGCCGCTGCCCACGAAGCTCGCCAGCGCGAGTTGCTCGGTCGTGCCGACCGAGCGTCCGATGACGCGCCAGAGCGCCGACATCGACGATTGCAACCACGCCGGCACGACCATGAACCCGACGCGGATTCCCGAAAAAAGCGTCTTGTTGAACGAGCCGCAGTAGATGACCCGGTCGTGCACGTCGAGCGATTTCAGCGCGGGCAGCGGCGCCGACTGATAGCTGAATTCCCCGTCGTAGTCGTCTTCGATCACCCAGGCCTGCCGGGTGTGCGCCCAATCGAGAAGATCGAGGCGCCGCGAGACCGACATCGTCACGCCGAGCGGGGACTGATGCGCGGGGGTCACGTAGGCGGCGACGGCGTTGCGATGATCCGTCAACGCGCGCGTGTCGATGCCTTCCCGATCGACCGGAATGCAGACCGAATGGGCGCCCGCCAGCTCGAAGATTTTCTGCGCCGTTTGATAGCCGGGATCCTCCATCAGGACTTGGCTGTCCTTGCCGAGGATCGTCCGGGCAATCAGATCGATCGAATGCCGGATGCCGGTCGTGATGAAGATGTCGGCCGCGCCGCACGGGATGCCGCGATATTTGCGCAGATACTCGGCGATCTGCTCGCGCAGCGACTCGGCGCCTTGCGGCGACATCGCGCAGAGCTCGGCCGGCGTCGCATCGGACAGGCCTTTGCCGACGTGCTTCTTCCAGTTTCGCATCGGCAGCAGATCCGGATCGGCCAGGCGCGCGACGAACGGGACGCCTGCCCGGACCGGACCATCCGGTTCGGCCACGCGCTTGCGTGGGGCTTTCTCGGCCGGCGCCTTGCGTGGACGGGACGCAAGCTTTTGCGGTCGTCCTGTCGACGACAGGTAGCTGTCGGGGACGACGGCGCTCACTCGCGTGCCCGAGCCGTGCGAGCGCGCGATATAACCTTCGGAGCAGAGGCGGTCGAACGCCGCCTCGACCGTGCCGCGCGCGACGCCCCATCGCGCGGCGAGCGTGCGCGTGGACGGCAGGACGCTGTCGCCGGGCAGCAGCTTGCCCAAGATGGCGTCGCGGATCGCATCGCTGATGCAGTCCTGCTTCGACTGCGCGGAGCGATCGGACAGGCCGGGCGGGCGCGGCAAGTCGAGCGGGATCGCGGTTTTTCCTCGCGTCATAGTGGTCTATTTCACATTTTATTAAGTGGTTCTTCAGCTTATACCACGTGGCTTTTACATTTCGGCCTGCAGTTATGACAAACATTCCGAGGGCCAATTGGATACAGCGAATACCAACGAGAAATTCACGATCGCTGTCATCGGGGGCGGCGCGGCCAGCGTCGCTTTTCTTCACCACTTCACCCGTCTCGTGACGCCGTCCGTCGCGGCGCGCATTCGAATCGAGGTGTTCGAGCCGAGGCCGTCGGTCGGCCCCGGCCTCGCGTACGGGGAGGATGTGGGGGCGCTGCTGCTTAACCGCGCCGTCGAGACCATGTCGGTGTCGGCGAGCGATTTTTCGACGTTCGCGTCCTGGGTGCGGTGGAAGAGCCACCATGAAGACGATCTGAACGCGTTGGCGAAGCAGGATCTGTCCGCCACCTATGTGTCGCGCCCGCTGTTCGGGCGCTATCTCTGCGATTTCTTTCAGGAGACCCGATCGATCGCGCATCGCAAGGGCCTCGCGATCGACGTCAGGCATCACGCAATCCGGTCGATCGAGCGGAGCGTGCGCTATCGGCTGGATGCCGGCGAGCGCATTTACGAGGCAGACAGTGTGATCGTCGCGATCGGCAACACCGGGCAGAAAGACCTCTATGGGCTCGACGGACATCCGTGTTACATCTCGACGCCTTATCCGCTTTCGCAACAGCTGCTGTCGCTTGCGGCGGCAAGGCGAATCTGCATCATCGGCGCCAGCCTGACCGCCGTCGACGTGGCCGTGAGCCTCCACAAGTTTTGGCCGGACGTCGAGATCCATATGGTGTCGCCGACCGGCACGCTGCCTTACGTGAAGGGCAAGCAAGTCATGCCACGGCCGCTTCGTTTCCTGACCGAAGCGAGCATCCGGGCGCTGACTTCGGGCGGCGCGCGCAAGATCGGCCTGCGCGCGTTGACGCGGCTGCTCAGGGCCGAATTCAACGCAATCGGAGAGGACTGGCGTCATCTTTTTGCCCGGCACGACGATGCCGTTGCGCTGCTGCACGACGAAATCGAATATGCCGACCGCGAACGCGCGTGGCAGACGATTCTCGTCGCGACCAACGGCGTCGTCGAGCAAGCCTGGAACGCACTGGATCCGGATGGCCAGGCGCTCTTCCTCAGGCGCTTTGCTCGCCAATGGCTGGCCCGCCGCGCGCCAATGCCGCTCGATAACGCCAAGGTGCTTGCGCGGATGCTCGACGACAAGCGTCTCGCTTTCGTCAAGACGCCCGTCGTGTTTGACCGCACCGCGCGGGCGTCGATCCGTCTGACCGGAATCGGCAAGGGATCGAGCGACGCATACGACTACGACTACGTCGTGAACGCAACCGGTTCGGCCAAGGACATTGACAGTCCGGCCATCTCGCCGCTTGGCTGGCAGATGCTGCGGGACGGACTGGCCGTGCCTGACTGGCGCGGCGGCATCCAGGTCGACTTCGATACCGGCGCGATCCTCGACCGCAGCGGCGAGCCGGACTGGCAGTTGCGCGCGTTGGGCCATATCACGTGCGGCACCTATTTTTACGTGAGTTCGCTCGAAATGGTCGCGAAGCGGGCGTGCAAGATCGCCGGCGACATCGTTTCGGCGCTGTCCGAGAACGTCACGCTGCGGCCGCTAGGCAAGGTGGCCGCATAGACCGACCCAGATGAAAACCACCGACAAGAAGACATTGCCCGACTGGGGCTGGCTGTTGCTGTTGATGCTTGTCGTCTGCCTGCCGCGCGCGACGATCGATGCGTATCTGCCGTCGCTGCCCGCGATGGCGGACGCGCTTCACGGCACCGACGCGCAAATTCAATCGACGTTGACGATGTACATGGTCGGCTATGCGCTGTCGATGCTGATATCCGGTCCGCTTTCCGACCGGTACGGGCGCAGGCCGGTGCTGCTGGGCGGCATGCTCGTGTATCTGTGCGCGAGCGCCGCGTGCGCGACGGCGACGAGCATCCCGGCCATCGTCGTCGCGCGAATCTTTCAGGCGTTGGGCGGCTGCAGCGGCACCGTGATCGGCCGCGTCATCGTGCGCGAGCGTTTCGATACGACAATGCAGGCGACGATGCTCAGCCGGATATCGGCCGGCATGGCGTTGTCGCCCGTCGTTGCGCCGCTCGCCGGCAGCGTCGTCGCGCAATGGTGCGGCTGGCGCGGCGTCTTTGCGCTGCTGGGGCTGGCCGGAACGGCGGCTGCGCTGATGGTGCATCGCTACTTGCCCGAGACGCGCGTGCGCGATGCAGGGAACGAGCGCCACGCGGGCCTGCTGAAGACCTACCTGTTGCTGCTCGGCGACCGCCGGTTCGTTCGCTATTCGCTTGCGATCGGCTTCGTGTATTGCACATATTTTCCGTTCATCGCCGAATCGTCGATGCTGTTCCAGCGGACGCTTCATGTATCCGGCACGGTCTATGCGGCGATATTCGGCATCACGGTGCTCGGCTATCTGATCGGATCGAGCATCTTTCGCCGAACCAGCAGCCGATTCGGGATCGACGCGATCATTTTGTCGGCCGCGCTCGTCAATCTGCTCGGCGCGGCTGCACTGTGGATCTGGACGTCCGTCGCGTCGCCATCCGCCTGGCCGATCGTCGTGCCGATGTTCGTCGTCATGGTGTCCGTCGGCGTCTCGATCCCGGCCTGCCAGTTTGCCGTGCTGCAGCCGTTCGCGAAGATCGCCGGCACCGCTTCCGGGCTCTTCTTCTTCATTCAGATGGCGATCACCGCGGGCTGCGGCGGGATATTGAGCGCGCTGTCGGACGGCTCCGCGCGACCCATGGTCGTGATGACCGCCGCTTCGAGCGCGGCGTTCCTGGTCGTCGTCGCGTTCTTCCGGCAGCGGGAAATCCGCTGGTCGCTGAAAGGCCTGCTGTCGCGAGGCTGACGAGGCAGACGTTCGATCGCATCGCAGGTTCGAAGTCGGCGGCGGTGCTTCGAACCCGACGAGCCGGACTTCTGCTCAGCTTCGCGATGCTGCTCGCCTATCGGCAACGGCGTGCGCCAGCCGGCGCGGCGCAGCGGCCGAAGCCGATGCCGAAGCCGAAGCCGAAGCCGAAGCCGAAGCCGAAGCCGAAGCCGAAGCCGCGTCGGAACGGCGACGCGTTCAGATGTTCCATTGCGCCGAGGTATCGTGCAGGCGCTGCCGCAACTGCTCGATTTCGTGCGACAGCTTCGCCGTCAGCGATACGTACCCGGACAACTGCGCGGGCGGCACGTTTTCGCCGAACGGCGCGGCGGACCCGGCCAGCGGCCCGAGCCGGCTCAGCGTGCCGAACTTGAGCGCGCGGCCGGCGCCGACGAGCATCTCCTGAATCCGCCGGTTGCTCGCCTTCATCTGGACCTGGACGAATCGTCTGCCGGCTTCGTCGTCGGCGCCGGGCTGCAGGGTCGACAGGATCTCGAGCGAGCTGATGCATAGCCGCAGACCGCGCTGGATCGCCTCGAGCTGCGGCATCGACACGGAAATCTCCTTCGATACCGACGGCATCAGCGAGCGAAGCTGGACGAGGAGCGTATTGAGCTTCGCCATGTCCTTCAGATGCTCGTTGTCGCTCACGTAGCGCTCGCCCGCGATTCGCGCATGGACGGCCGCGCAGCCGCGCAGCGCGTCGGCCAGCTTGTAGCGCCACGAGTAGGTCGCGTATAGCGGCAGCGCGAACGAGAATGCCAGCGCGATCACGATGCCGTTCAGCACGTTCACCGCGCGCCAGAGGCCATCGGCGATCTCGTTGTCGCCGTGGCCGGCGACGATCACCATCGTGATCGCGGACAGCAGCGCGATGTAGCCGGCCTTGCCGATCGCGTGATATGCGCAGACGCTGCACGCGACGCTCATGACGAGAAACGTCAGCGGCGATAAATGCACCGTGGTCTGAAGCAGGATCAGCAGCAGGCCGGCGATCGCGCCGATCAGCGTGCCGAGCGCGCGTTCGGCGGCCTTCTTGCGGATGTTGCCGTGGTGCTGGAGGCCGCCGATCACGATCAGCACCGTGATCGTCGCCCATTCGCCGTGCGGAACGTGCAGGCCGGTCGTCAGTGCGATCGAGGCCAGCACGCTCAGCGCGACGCGCGCCGCGTGGATCAGTTTCGCGTGGCGGTAGCGGCGGTAAGGATCGAGCACCGGGCGCAGTGCGTTGCGGGCGAAACCGGGCAGGCGGGTTTGTAAGGTCGACGTCATGAAACTGCGGAGTGGGCGAGAAGGCTGACCGCCATGCGCGACACGCGATGAGGCGGGGTCGATCGTTACGCTAACCTAAGCATGATGCGCTGTCCATCTCGGCGAAAACGCAACGCGGCGATTCGTCTGCGTGATGCGGGCGTGGCGGGTCGTGCGACGCGCGGTTCGTTGAAAACGGTTGCCGACGGATGCGCTGGCCGACATGGCGGCGGAATATCGATTCGATGTCCGATCGATGTGCTTTCGGTCGCGGCGGTTCGGTTCGGTCCGGCTCGGCGTGCTTGCTTCGTCGTTATCGGGCGATTGCGTCGCGCGGCGTGTGGCGGTGCGATGCAGTGAAACCCTTCGAGCGATGACGTCGCGTCGATGCGCCAGGTCGCGCAACGCGGCCGTCTCGGTCGCGCTGCCGGGCCGAGGCCGCTGGCCGAAGGCGCAATCGATGGACCGTCTGGCGGCGATGGCGTCCTTTGTCGGTGTCGTGGAGGCGGGCTCGTTCTCGCGCGTCGCGCGCTACGCGCCGCGAAACCGGTCGCGATAGGCGTGCAGCGACGTATCGAACGCACGCACGAAGCTGCGACGCAGCGTCGCGACGCTGCCGAACCCGCAGCGCAGCGCGATCTGCTTGACGGGCAGCGCGGTTTCGCCGAGCAGGTTCCGCGCGGTCTCGACGCGGATGCGCTCGACTGCTTTCGCAGGCGTCGTGCCGAACGTGTTCCGGTAGTGGCGCACGAAGCTGCGCTCGCTCATGTTTACGCGCGCCGCGAGCGTCGGCACCGACAGGTCCGCGGTCAGGTGGCGCCGGATCCACGCGTGGAGATCGGCGAACTGCCCGGATGCGCTCTGCAGCTCGATCGACGTGCTGAACTGCGCCTGGCTGCCGGGCCGCACGAGGAACGCGACGAGATGGCGCGCGACCGCGAGCGCGAGCGTATGGCCGCAGTCGTTCGTCACGAGGCGCAGGCACAGGTCGATGCCGGCCGTGACGCCCGCCGACGTCCAGATCGGCCCGTCCTGCACGAAGATCGGTGCGCGCTCGACGCGCACCTGCGGAGAGCGCCGCGCGAGTTCGTCGCAGCACTGCCAGTGCGTGACCGCGCGGCGGCCGTCGAGCAGTCCGCACGCGGCAAGCAGGAAAGCGCCGCTGCAGATCGATACGACGCGTCTCGCCTGCCGCGCGTGCGCGCCGAGCCATGCGAGCGTGTCGGCGTCGCGCGCCGCCGCGTCGACGCCGATGCCGCCCGCGACGATCACCGTGTCCGCCGGCGCGTCGGTGGGCGGAAGCGGCTGTGTCGACAGCGACACGCCTGTCGACGTCGGCACGCTGCGCCGGCCGCGCGCGACGACGCGGATGTCGTACGGCCCGGCCGCGCCGGTTTCGCGCGCGAGTTCGCTGGCGCTCGACAGCACCTGCAGCGGACCCGACAGATCCAGGAGATTCACGTCCGGAAAGACGAGGATATAGACGATCATGCGCGCATCGGGGAAGCGTTGGCGGAAACTGCAACCAGTTTGGCACAACCGCCAATCGACCGCGCGCTAAGCTGGTTGTCGTGCGGGGCGTTGCGTTTCGTCCCGCGCATCCTGCGTCTCATCATCTCTTTTCGAAAAAGGACGACCCGTGTCCCCGACTGCACAACGACCTCTGACAATCGGTTTTCTCCTCGCGCCCGGCGTCGCCGTGATGGATCTCTTCGGCGCGCACGCCGTGTTCGGCTTCGCGCCGCAGACCGAGCTGCACATGCTGTGGAAGACGCGCGATGCGATCTCCGCGCTGCCGCCGTTCCCGATCGCGGCGACGACGACCTTTGCCGACTGTCCTGACGATCTCGACGCGCTGGTCGTCGGCGCGGTGCCGGCCGACGTGATCGCCGACGAAGAAGTGGTGGCGTTCGTGCGCCGGCACGCGAGCCGCGCGCGCTACGTGATCGGCATCTGCGGCGGCGTGCTGCTGCTCGGCGCGGCGGGCCTGCTGGACGGCCGCCGGGCGACGACCAATTTCCACGTGCTCGATGCGCTCGCCGACCTCGGCGCGCAGCCTGTCGGCGGCGGCGACGTGGTGATCGACGGCAATCTGTATACGGCCGGCCCGGCCACGGGCGGCTTCGAGGCGGCGCTGCTCGTGCTGGCCGAGTTGCGCGGCGTCGAGCAGGCGAAGCACGTCGAGCTGACGATCGAATATCATCCGCGCCCGCCGTTCAACGTCGGCACGGTGGAGCTGGCCGGTCCGGCGCTGGCGAACGAGGTGCTGGCCGCCCATGCGTGGTTCTTCGATCCGTGCAAGGACGCCGCGCGGGCGATGTACGGGCGCGGGCGCTGAGCGCGGGCGAACGTGCGACGCGGCTCGATTCGGCGGGAACGCGGCCGGTTCCGCCGAATGCGTCGAATCCGTATCGATCGGCGATGACGCGCGCGCATGATTCGAGCGGACGGCCGCCCGGCAGGCGCGGTGAAAGACGGGAGCGCGCCGCGGCACCGTCGCATCCGTATCGATCGACGATGAGCGCGCGCCCCGCGCTCGGTGCGATGAACGGGGAGGGGCGTCGTGCGCCCCGTCGAATCGACGGACGACGATGCGCACGCGGGTCCGAGATGGACCGCCGCGCGTCGGGATGACGAAGGAAGCGCGCGGGTGGGCGATAAAGAAACGGCGCCGCGCTCGTGCGCGCCGCCGCTCGCGTCACAAGGACGTCAGCGCGTGAGCGCCGAGAAGCCGTCGAGCAGGCGGTCGATGTCCGCCGGCTCGATCGCGCCCATCGTCGACACGCGGAACAATTCGTTCGACAGCCCGCCCTGGCCCGCGTAGATCACGAAGCCGCACGCCTTGAGCCCGTCGTGCAACTGTTCGTACGCGACGCCGGCGGGGAGCCGGTAAGCGCGCAGCACGACCGACGATTCGCCGTCCGGCAGCACGAGCGGCATCCCGCGCGCGGCGAGTCCGGCGCGCGCCTGCCCGGCGAGCGCCGCGTAGCGCGCGTGGCGCGCGCGCCAGCCGCCTGCTTCGTCGAACTCGCGCAGCGCTTCGACGAGTGCGTAGTACGCGTGCACCGACGGCGTGAACGGCGTGTTGCGCACGTCCTGCAGCTTCGCGAGCCGCCCGAGATCGAGGTAGTACGTGCGGCTCGCGGCCGATGCGAGCGCGCGGCGGCGCACGATCACGAACGCCGCGCCCGGCACGCCGTGCAGGCACTTGTTCGCGGTCGCGGCGACGGCGTCGATGCCGCCGCCCGCGAAATCGATCGCCTCCGCGCCGAAGCTGCTCACGCCGTCGACGAGCATCCGCACGCCGCGCGCGCGGCACACGGCGGCGAGCGCGTCGAGGTCGTTCAGGCGCCCCGTCGTCGTCTCGTGATGGATCACGGCGACGTGCGTGATCGCGCGATCGGCGTCGAGCTTCCCGGCGACGCGGGCGAGATCGGGCGCCTGCATCCAGTCGTGCTTCAGCACGTCGTGCGCGATCCGGTATTGCGTCGCGATCTGCGTGATCCGCTCGCCGTACACGCCGTTCTCGATCACGAGCAGCTTGCCGTTTTCGGGGACGAGCGCGGCGATCATGCTCTCGACGGCGGCCGTGCCGGAGCCCGTCATCAGCACCGCGCTCCATTCGTCCGGATCGAGCGCGTAGGCGGCGACGAGCCGCGCGCGCGCCTCGTCCTGCAGATCGAAGAACTCGCTTTCGCGGTGGCACAGGTCCGGCTGGAGGAGGCTGCGGCGCACGCGCTCCGTCAGCGTCACGGGACCGGGGTTCAGCAACAGCATCTTCTACTCCTTGTCAGGCTCGCGCCGCGCCGATGTGGCGCATCAGGCGCGTTTTCACGTCGACGGGCGTCACGCTCGGGCGAGGCAGGCCGTCGGGCACGCCGGTGCGGATCGCGAGCCGCGCGAAGTGCGCGCCGTCTCGCCGCGCCGCCTGCTCGCCCGCGCGCGCGGCGTCGAACGCCGCGTCGAGCACGCCGAGGTCGTCGCCTTCGACCGCCGATGCGTAGCCGCATGCGGCCGCGACGCCCGCGAACGACACGTATTGCGACACGGTCGCCTGGCCGCCCGTCGATTCGTGCGCGCCGTTGTCGAGCAGCAGATGCATGAGGTTCGACGGCCCGTACGCGCCGAGCGTCGCGAACGCGCCCATCCGCATCAGCGCGGCGCCGTCGCCATCAACCGCGACGACCGACAGATCCGGCCGCGCGAGCGCGAGGCCGAGCGCTAGCGGCGTCACGCAGCCCATCGAGCCGACCATGTAAAGCTGGTTCGGGCGGTCGTCGAGCGCGTACAGCTCGCGGCCGCAGAAGCCCGTCGATGCGAGCACGACTGTCGAATCGGCCGGCGTGCGCTCGACGATCCGCGCGAGCGCGTCGCGACGCGTCGGCCAGCCGGCGGGCGCGGCGACGTACTGCGTCGAACGCGCGGCGACGTGCGCGCGGCGCTCGGGCATCGCCGCGTGCTTCAGCTCGTACGGCGCGACGCTGCCTTTCTGCATCACGAACGCGTACGGGCGGCCCGTCGCGTCCATGTGCGCGATCGCGCGGTCGAGCGCCGGGCCGATTGCGTCCGCGTCGGTCGGGAACGTCTCCCACGGGATTTCCATCGTATCGAGCATCGCCGGCGTGACCGGGCCCATCAGCGCGTGCTGTGGCTCGTCGGGCACGCCCGGCTGGCCGCGCCACGTGACGATCAGGAGCTGCGGCAGCCGGAACGTCCACGTGAGCGACGTGAGCGGGCTCACCGCGTTGCCGAGCCCCGAGTTCTGCATCATCGCGATCCCGCGCCGGCCGCCGAGCGTCGCGCCCGCGACGAGCGCGACCGCATCGCCTTCGTTCGCCGCCGACACGTAATGGAGCGCCGGGTCCTGCAGCACGTAATTGATGAACGGCGTCAGATACGAGCACGGGACGCCGGCGTACCAGTCGAAGCCGCGCGTGCGCGCCGCCTCGACGAACTGGGCGGCTTCGATCATCTAGCGCCTCCGTTGACCGTGTTCTGTTCCGCGTACGGCGTCTGGCCGTGCGCGAAGTCGCCCGCGCGGCGGAAGTCGTCGAGATCGTTGACGCCGCGCCAGTGGCCGTGCACGTATTGCACCTCGATCTTCTCGCCCGCGTCGACGAGCGCGTTCAGGAGCGCCGGCAGATCGAGCGAATCGAAATCGTCGCGGGCCTTCAGCGCGTCGAGCATCGCCTTGAGCCGCGCGACGCCCGCGCCGCGGACGTTGAGGAGACCGATCCAGCGGCCGTGCGGCTCGCCTTCGCTCGCATCGCTCGACACGCGGCGCAGCAGCGCCTTCTGGCCGAACAGCCCGCGGTCGTCGGCGGCCGAGCACAACGCGAAGTCGCGCACGCTCTGGTTCGACGGCTGCGTCTGCGACGAATCGACGACGACGCTGAACTCGGCCTCGCTCTCGGCGAGATCGCGCAGGATGTAGCTGCGGAACAGCAGGTCGCCGTACGAGATCACGGTGTCGCCCGAGAGGCGCTCGGCCGCGCAGGCGAGCGACGCGAGCTCGCCCGTTTCGGCGTGCCGCTCGTTGACGACGAGCTTCACGCCGGACGTGTCGATCGCGTCGGCGCGATAGCCGCCGACGACCGTGATGTCGTTCACGCCCTGCTTCTTGAAGCCGTCGACGAGCCAGCGCAAGAGCGGCTTGCCGGCGACCGGCAGCATCACCTTCGGCTTGTCTTCGGTGACGGCCTCGAGCCCCGCGCCGCGGCTCGCCGCGAGCACGAGCGCGGCGTTCGACGCGCGCGCCGACGACGACAGGTAGATCCGCTCGGCGGCCGAGTATTCGTCGGCATCCTGCAGGCGGAAGATCTCGTTGACGCTCGCGACGCGCTCCTCGACGTTGACGAGCGTCTCGCTGTCCTGAATTTCGCGGGCGACCGCCTGCATCGCGGACGCGGACGCGCGGATCAGATGGTTCGCCCAGATCACGGTGCTGATGCCGGCCTGGCGGAACACGTCGGTGGGCGTGCTGTAATACTTGGTCGGCACGATGACGAGCGGCGCGCGGCCGCTCCATTCGCGCGCGAACTGCAGGATCTCGTCGGGCCGCGACAGCTTGCTGTGGATCAGGATCGCGTCCGCGCCCGCCTCGGCATACGCGTTCGCGCGGCGCAGCGCCTCGTCCATCCCCCAGCCGGCGATCAGCGCCTCGACGCGCGCGACGATCGAGAAATCCGGATCGCTCTGCGAATCCTTGCCGGCCTTGATCTTGCCGCAGAACTCGTCGACCTCGGCGAGCGGCTGGCGCTCGCCGTCGATGAAGCTGTTGGTCTTCGGGAACTGCTTGTCCTCGATGCACACGCCGGCGATGCCGCGCTGCTCGAGCTTTTTCACGAGACGGCGGACGTTGTTGAAGTTGCCGTAGCCGGTGTCGCCGTCGAGCAGGATCGGCAGATCGCTCGCGTCGGCCATGAATTCGAGCACGTCGACGACCTGCGTCCAGCTCGCCTCGTTGTTGTCGCGCACGCCGAATTGCGCGGAGATCGCGAGCCCCGACGCCCAGATCCCCTTGAAGCCCGTCTCGCGGACGATCCGCGCGGACAGGCCGTTGTGCGCCTCCATCAGGAATTCGAGCTCGTTGCTCGTCAGCATCCGTCGCAGCCGCGCGCTGCGCGATTCGGTGAAGTTCGGTTCGCGTGCATTCATCGGATGGCCCCTATCGTGCGTTGGATTTGTGGCAAGACTTCGTCGCGCGCCCGCGCGACGTCCCCCGGAAAATCGATTTCGATCCACGGCGCGCCCGTCACGTCCGCGATGTCGAACGTGCGGCCGCCTTCGAGCAGCAGGTCGCGCACCGCCTCTTCGTGCGGCATGTTCGCGCGGCCGCCGTCGACGTAGCCCGCGACGATCTCGGCGAGCCGCCGCGCCGTGCCTTCGCTGAAGCGGAAGAAGCCGACCGATTCGCCGATCGTGTCGTACTCGAGGCCCGCGGCGACCTGCTTGCGCAGCTCGACGGGCACGCCGTCCTTCACGCACAGCTTGACGGGCTCGTCGCCCGTTTCGAAATCGCGGTCGATCAGGAGGCGATCGACCGCGCGCGACGGATCCGCGACGAGCGCGTGGAGGATGCTGTCGTCGTAGAGCACATCGGCGTCCATCAGCAGCACGTCGCCGCCGCGCGTGAGCGCGTCGGCGGCCGTGTGGACGGTCAGCACGCTGCCGAGGCCGTGGCGCGGGTTCAGCACGATCTCGGCCTGTCGGTTCAGGCGCGCGAGCTCGGCTTCGACCTTCTCGGACTGGAAGCCGAGCGCGAGCACGATTTCGTCGACGCCGGCCGCGTCGAGCACGCGCAGGTGCCGCTCGAGAAGCGACGTGTCGTCGAAGCGCAGCAGGCACTTCGGGAATTGCGCCTCAGGGGGCAGTTGCAGGCGAAGGCCTAAGCCCGCCGCAAGAATGATGGCTCGCATGAGTTCTCCACGCAAAGGACGCCGACCGTCGCGTCGTCGGATCAGTCGGCGATCGGCAGCGGCGCGCGCCGCCGCTGCCAGTTTCTTTCACTGAAATGCAGATACAGGATGCCGGGCAGGCCGAGCGCGAGCTCGCGCGCGCGCTTCGCGAGCGACAGCGCGAGCGCCGCGTCGGGCGGCAGCCCGACGAGCGGCGCGAGCAGCAGATAGCCGCCTTCCTGCGCGCCGAGCGAGCCCGGGATCGCGAACGCCGCGCCGCGGATCGCTTGCCCGACGCTCTCGAGAAGCAACGCGTCGAGCCAGCTCACCGGGTGGCCGAGGAAGCGCAGCGCGAGCCACACTTCCGCGGTGCCGACGACCCAGCCGATGAAGCTCAGCACGAACGTCGAGCAGACCTTCGCTCGTTGGCGGTATAGCCTGCCGACTGCATCGTCGATCGCGTCCGCGCGCGTCGCGAGCGACGACCAGTCACGCGGGCCGAATAGCTTCGATGCGGCGCGCAGGCCGCGCCCAAACAGGCCGCGGCGCTGCGCGAAATAGAAGAGCGCAGCGCAGCCGCCCAGCACCGCGGTCGCGACGAGCGCCGGCGTGCGCAGATGCGCGGCGGCTTCGTGCGTCGCGTACGCGCTGAACGCCGCGATGCCGACGAGCGCGAACACCATCTGCGCGAGCGCCTGCATTGTCGTGCTGACCGTGATCGCGGCCGCTGCGTCCGCGAGGCGCGTGCCGCGCTGCGCGAGATAGCGGACCATCAGCACGGGCCCGCCGATCTGCCCGGCGGGCAGCAGGCTGTTCACCGATTCGCCGACCCAGCGCGCGCGCAGCGCGTCGCCGAGCTCGCTGCCCCGCTCGCCGCGGCGGAACATCACCGCGATCGCGGTCGCGTCGATGACGAGCGGCACCAGATGGAACGCCGCGACGAGCGCGAGCCCCCAGCCGGCCGCGAACAGCGTCGCCGCGACCGCGCCGAAGCCCTGCCACGCGAGCAGGGCGACGAACGCCGCTGTCCCGAGCGACAGCAGGATCATGCCGGTGCGCGTCATGAGCCCGACGGGCGGCGCGCGGCCGTTTGCCTGGTTTGCTTGAATACCTGACGGAAGCCGAAGTACGCGATCGCGTCTTTCATGTTCGACACGAAGCGCTTCCACGGCCGCATGCCGGGGTCGGTCACGTACTCGAACGTCAGCGATACGCGGATCTCGTTCTCGCCGAGCGGCGTCACGCGGTGGCGCAGCTTGTCGCCGTCGAAGAACACGATGCCGCCGTGCGCGATCCGCACCGAGCCCGGCGCGTCGGGCACGTCCGGGTTGCGCGTGTGCAGCTCGTAGTCGAGCCGGGCCGACGAATCGTCGATCACGCCGAAGAGCAGCGTGTAGCGGCGGCCGTCGTAGTACGACGTGTCGTAGTGCCAGCCGATGTGATCGCCCGGGCGCGTGTAGTAATAGAGCGCGTACGCGTGCGGATCGTCGTCGGGCGACGGCAGCAGCTTGTCGCCCGTCAGCGTCTCGAGGAAGCCGACGAGCGCCTTCGAGCGGTACAGCTCGGCGATGAACGGCGCTTTCGCGTCGATCGTATGGCGGCTTACGCTGCCGCCTTGCTTGTGGCCCGGCAGATAGTTGCGGTTGATGCTGGGCTGCAGCGCGCGGGCGCAGTCGGCGAGTCGGCCGGCGAGATCCTTCGGCAGGAAGTCGTCCAGATAGAGAAACGCGTCCTGGCGCGCGAACTCGCCGCGCAGGCGCGCGGCGTCGAGCGCGCCGATGCGCGTGGCGACGGCTTCGTCGAGCGTGCCGTGCGCCGCGCGAGCTTCGGTGTCCGTGATCATTTGGTCGGTTGGATTTCGGTTGAATTGGGCGTGCGGGACGCGCTGCCGCGGCGCGCGATGCGCCAGTAGTCGATCACGACCCACGCCGCGAAGAGCGGCGCGCCGATCGCCGCCGCGAGGAGGAACGGCTCGACGCCGTCGAGCAGCGTGACGACGGGCAGCAGATACAGCACGTCCTCGGTCTCGAAGCCGCCGGCGAACGCCTGCTTCGTGCCTGCCTTGCCGGCGAACGATTCGATCCGCATCCGCAGGAAGAAGATCAGCGCGACGGCCGCGCCCGCGACGGCGCCGAGCAGCACGGGCGACACGGCCATCTCGCCGCCCGCCGCGACGACGCCGGCGCCCATGCTGACGAAGAGGGCGACCGTGACGAGCGCGTCGCTCGCGAGGTCGTAGAAGTGGCCGAGCTTGCTCGACTGACCGCTGATGCGCGCGAGCTCGCCGTCGGTGTGATCGACGAAATTGGACAGCACGATCAGGAACGCACCGGCGTTGATCCAGCCGAAGCCGGGTTGCGCGAGGCACCAGGCGCCGGCAAGGCCGATCAAAAGACGCAGCGTGGTCAGGTGGTTGGGCGTGACCGGCGTGCCGACGAGCGGCGCGACGAGCCGGCGCGCGAGCCGGGCATCCCAGGTGCGGGGCGGCGGGCTCGCAACACGGTCGGCGGTGGATTTTCCTTGGTCCATCGGCGAAATATATACGGAATTGTAATTTATTGCTTTTTCATGACGGCGGTGCTCGGTTGCGCGCTCGGGAAAGGTCAGTGTAAGGTTTGGCTCTTGCCGGGAGCGGGGCGCCGGGTCGTCGCGATCGTCGGCGGCGTCGCGGCGCGCGTGTCGCCCGGATTTGATTTCGGGCAAATATCCAGCAAATCCGGCAAGTTACTTTTGCATCGGATGGACACTATGCCGCGGTGCGGTCTGCGATACTCCGGCCGTGCTTCCACTGCCGGCCCGCGATCGCCGTCCGCGCCGGAAGCACGCGCCACTCCGGAGACACCCCCTGCGGCGCCGCGTCGCCAGATCTAATACAACCGTTCGACATTCAGCCATGCCAACCTCTCGTATCCTCGCACCCAGTCTGCGCTCCCTCGTCCGCACCGCCGACGAGGCCGCCGCGCTGATCGGCCCGAACATGACCGTCGCGAAGAGCGGCTTCACCGGCTCCGGGTATCCGAAAGCGGTGCCGGCCGCGCTCGCCGCGCGGATCGCCGCTGCGCATGGGCGCGGCGAAGACTTCCGCATCAACGTGCTGACGGGCGCGTCGACCGCGCCCGAGCTCGACGGCGCGCTCGCGAAGGCGAACGGCATCTCGATGCGCCTGCCGTACCAGTCCGATCCGACGCTGCGCGACAAGATCAACGCGGGCGAGCTCGACTATCAGGACATCCACCTGAGCCACGTCGCGCAGTACGCGTGGTTCGGCCTGTTCGGCGAGCTGGACGTCGCGATCGTCGAAGTCGCGGGCATCCGCGAGGACGGGCGCCTGATTCCGTCGGCGTCGATCGGCAACAACAAAACCTGGCTCGACCAGGCGAAGCGCGTGATCCTCGAAGTGAATTCGCGCCAGCCGCTCGGCCTCGACGGGATGCACGACATTTATTACGGCACCGCGCTGCCGCCGAACCGCAAGCCGATTCCGCTCGTGAAGAGCGACGACCGGATCGGCGAACCGTATTTGCACTGCCCGGCCGAGAAGATCGTCGCGATCGTCGAGACCGACGCGCCCGATCGCAGCAACGCGTTCGCGGCGCCGGACGAGACGTCGAAGCAGATCGCCGGGCTCCTGATCGATTTCCTGCGCCACGAGATCAAGCGCGCCCGCCTGCCCGAAAACCTGCTGCCGCTGCAGTCGGGTGTCGGCAACATCACGAACGCGGTGCTCGCCGGCCTCGGAGAAGGCGGCTTCTCGAACCTGAGCGCGTATACCGAAGTGATCCAGGACGGCATGCTCGATCTGCTCGCGAACGGCACATTGAGCTTCGCGTCGGCGACCGCGCTGTCGCTGAGCCCGGATGCGGTGAAGCGCTTCGCCGACGAGATCGACACGTTCCGCACGAAGATCGTGCTGCGTCCGCAGGAGATCAGCAACCATCCGGAGCTCGTGCGGCGTCTCGGCATCGTCGCGATGAACGGGATGATTGAAGCCGACATCTATGGCAACGTCAACTCGACGCACGTGATGGGCACGAAGATCCAGAATGGAATCGGCGGCTCCGGCGACTTCGCGCGCAACGGCTATCTGTCGTGCTTCATGTCGGCGAGCACCGCGAAGGGCGGCGCGATCTCGCGGATCGTGCCGATGGCGAGCCACGTCGACCATACTGAGCATGACGTCGCGGTCGTCGTGACCGAGCAGGGGCTCGCGGATTTGCGCGGGTTGTCGCCGAAGCAGCGCGCACGCAAGGTCATCGCGAACTGCGCGCATCCCGACTACCGCTCGATGCTCGAGGATTACTTCGAGCGCGCGAGTCGCGAGAGCTTCGGCAAGCAGACGCCGCATCTGCTCGGCGAAGCGCTGTCGTGGCACGAGCGCTATGTGAGAACCGGATCGATGCAGGCCTGACGGTCGGGCTTCCGACGGCTCGGGCGGGCGGCGGCTTCCGCTCGGGCCGACCGGCGAGACGGCGCGGCACCGGAAGGTGGCCGCGCCGTTTTGTTTGGGCGGCGTCGTATGTGGAGGTTGGGCGAAGGTCGGCGTTGCGGTGCGGTTGCTGTGCCAAGTTGCGGGCAGGCACGCGAGCGCTTGTTGAACACGCACGCCAGTCCGGTGAGGTGGTCTGTCTCGTTCGCGTCGTCTGCCGCGTCAACGCGCGAGCGAATCGCCATCGAGATCTTCGGTTCGGTCAGGTTCGGCGTTTCGGCGTTTCGGCGTTTCGACAGGGCGACAGGGCGACAGGGCGACAGGGCGACAGGGCGACAGGGCGACAGGGCGACAGGGCGACATTGTCCGCACGACACGCTCGCGCCGTAATCGTTTCCATGAACTTCGCGGTGCTTATATATCAGTGCGATGGGCGCGGCGCGGTATTCGGCCCAGGCGTGCGGATTCCAGAGGATGTCTTCGGTCTCGCCGGGAAACCGGTGGCGTACGATCTCCTCTAAAACAGTTCGTCATCCTACTGAGCGGTGTGGCTGGCAGCCTTGCTGGATCGATCGACACCGCTCGCACAGAGCGGACGAGCTCCAATCCTTTCTAAAGCGCCCTGCGCGGCATGAGTCGGCCTTCTAGATTCCGACGTTATTGCATCAATATTGATTGCTTGGCGGATATGCTACCCATCCGGTAAAAAAGCCGTCTCTTTCGCAAGTTAAATTGAACTTGATGTAACAAAGGCGTTTCACTTAGCGTCTCCGCGTGTGCTCGCGCCGCGCGCATACCGGATCGGCTCGAGGCAAATGCGGCGGGCATTTTCAGCCGTCTTGCAATTCCGGTACGGTGCGTTTATCTTGGATGAACAGGCCTCGCAAACGATTGCGAATACATATTAAGTAGTCTTGGAAATCAGGCCTGAATGTTTGAAGTAGTGATTGAGTAAATTGACGCGCGAACGGACGAATGTCGCTCAGAAGGAGCGTCCAAGATAAAAATCTCCACGCCGCTCGATACTCGCTCCGGTTTGGAGATAATCCTATTATTTCAATTTCATTGAATCAAACTTACAGTTCTGTTTGTAAGAAAAAATTATTTCCGCTTGCCAAATTTACGAGCGTTCTATAAGTTTACAGCGTAGACTGTAACGATATGAACGATTGTCACGCCGTTGTCGTCGAGGGCTTCTAAGGTGTGACGCTTTAGATTAAACCCGGTGCTTGGATGGTATTTCCGTTGCAATTGCGGCGGCGTATTGATTTATGTGTACGCCGTATTTGATTTAATGGAAGTGCATCTTATAGATTGCCGATGCGGATAGCTGGCGCTTGCCGGTCTGCAAGGCTCGGGCTGGGCGGAAGGGGCGGGTTGATATCGCTGAGAAAAAAACCAGCGACGTAAACGGTTTCCGTGGAAGATTTTCCTGGAAACTGGGGGCGTTCGTTTGCCTTTTTCTGGCGCGCATTCATCTAATTCCCCAAGACGCTCCAGCAGATAGTAAGCATCGGGTTGTGTGGTCGTTAATACATTCGAAGAAATAAGTTCGGGTACTTTGACAAATCGCAAGCTAATCTAGTTTTGCGAAGACAGTTCCCGTCGCCTGTGATTTGTGGATAGACCATGAACGACGATGCACTACCGGGCCACTCGCCGGATTTACTGGATTTCGACGAAGATTTTATCAAAATCGACGCAGCCATCTGCGAATACGATTCCGTCGGCTACGCGCCCCAGCGAAAAGGTGAGAGCGCATTCCAGTGGGCTTCGGTCGAGACCGCCTGTCTCGCTTTACTGAAAAAGGCGAAAGACGTCCGGGTCGCCATTTGGCATCTGCGCGCGTGCATCGCGCGGCGCGGATTGATCGGGCTGGCCGACGGCGTTCGATTGCTGGCCGATCTGATGAGCGCACCCGTCGAGGAATTGCATCCTCGCGCGCTACCCGATGAGTCGCCCGGCGAAACGCTTTCGATTCATCTCGGCTGGATTTCGGGACCGCAGTTCCTGCATCAGCTCGGCAGTTCCCGATTCGAAGATCGCGATGCGACGCTCAACGACCTGATCGGCGGGCGCGCCGCGTCGATCGTGGAGGATCGCGACTATCGCATTAGAGCGAGCACTCTTGTACATGACATTAAGGATTCCTTATCGAGAATCAGGGAATCGATCGCTGCAATAGAGCAAGAGCTCAACGTTTCGCGCGCGCTGGATCTGTTGAGCGTGGCGGCGTCGCGGCTCGCGCAGACGGAAGCGGGAAGCGCAGACGCCGTCGCTACGGAGCCGGTGGACGCGGCGCCAGGCGCGCCGGTGCTGGATGCGCCGCCGCCCGCTGCGGGCCCGGGTGGTGCGCTGAGGTCGAGGCAGGAAGTCGGTGTGGCGCTCGAGCGAATCGTCGAGTATTTCCGCGTCCACGAGCCGAGCCATCCGGCGCCGATCTTCCTGTCGCGGATTCAAAGAATGCTAGGGGCGGGTTTCGAGGAAGTGATGGCGGAGCTCTATCCCGAGGCGGCTTCTCTGGTGGCCCAGCTGAACCGGCCGCAGAGCTCTATCAAGTAACGTGAACAACTTCGTGTAGAGGGTTTGCTCATCATGGTTCGACAAAAGGATGGACAGAAATTCATCGGGGAGAGTCGTGCGCCCCGCGTGCAGATTGAATACGACGTCGAGGTTTACGGGTCGCAGAAGAAGGTCGAGCTGCCGTTCGTCGCGGGCGTGATGGCGGACCTGTCGGGCGACAACACCGAGCCGCTCGGCCCTGTCGAGGATCGCCGCTTTCAGGAGATCGATGTCGAGAACTTCGACGAGCGCATGGCGCAAATCGCGCCGTCGCTCAGCTACCACGTGAAGAACGCGCTCACCAACGACGGCACGCTGATCCCGATCGACCTGACGTTCACGTCGATGGAATCGTTCGAGCCCGCGGCGGTCGTCAAGCGCATTCCCGAGCTGTCGACGCTGCTCGAAGCGCGCAACCGCCTGAAGGAACTGCTGACCTACATGGACGGCAAGGCCGCGGCGGAAGACGTGATCCAGGAATTGCTGAAGAGCCCGCAATGGGCGAGCGATGCCGAGGCGACGGAACAATCCGGCAGCACCGGTGAAGGCGGCGACCAACAACCGGAAGAGGGTGCGAAATGAGTATGCAGCAGCTTGAATCGTCTGCCGAGAAGGTAGTCGTCGATCAGAACGTCAACGAGGATCTGAAGGATATCCTGCGCCGCTCGTTCCGGCCGCGCACCAACGAGGCCGCGGAGGCAGTGCAGAACGCCGTCGAGACGCTGCTGACGTATGCGCGGCGCAGCCGGGTCGTGGTTCGCGAGGACGTCGCGCAGACGATCGAGCAACTGGTCGCCGAACTGGACAAGAAGATCTCCGAGCAACTGACGCTCGTGCTGCACAACAAGCGCTTCCAGAGTCTTGAAGGCGCATGGCGCGGATTGCACTATCTCGTATCGAATACCGACACGAGCGAGAACCTGAAGATCCGCTACCTGAACATCTCGAAAGCGGATCTCGGCAAGACGCTGCGGCGCTTCAAGGGCGTCGTGTGGGATCAGAGTCCGATTTTCAAGATGATCTATGAGCAGGAGTACGGCCAGTTCGGCGGCGAGCCGTTCGGCTGCCTGATCGGCGATTACTATTTCGATCACAGCATGCAGGACGTGTCGATCCTGACCGAGATGTCGAAGATCTCGGCGGCCGCGCACGCGCCGTTCATCGCGGCCGCCGCGCCTGGCCTGCTGCAGATGGACGACTGGAGCGAGCTGTCGAATCCGCGCGACGTGTCGAAGATCTTCACCGCGACCGAATACGCGTTCTGGCGCCGTCTGCGCGAAAGCAACGACTCGCGCTATCTCGCGCTCACGCTGCCGCGCTTCCTCGCGCGCGTGCCGTACGGTCCGAAGACGCAGCCCGTCGAAGAGTTCGGCTTTGAGGAGAAGGTCGATCCGAATCGCGCCGAGGATTTCTGCTGGGCGAACTCTGCGTACGCGATGGGCGCCAACATCACGCGTGCGTTCAAGACCTACGGCTGGTGCACGAAGATTCGCGGCGTCGAGTCGGGCGGTGCGGTCGAGGTGCTGCCGAAGTTCGTGCTGCCGTCGCAGGATCGCGAAGTCGATCTGCACTGCCCGACGGAAATCGCGATCTCGGACCGCCGCGAGCACGAACTGTCCGAGTCCGGCCTGATGCCGCTCGTGTACCGGAAGAATTCGGACACCGCAGCGTTCATCGGCGCGAAGACCGTGCATCGTCCCGCGATCTACGAGGACGACGACGCGACCGCGAATTCGAACCTGTCGTCGCGGCTGCCGTACATTTTCGCGACGTGCCGCTTCGCGCATTATCTGAAGTGCATCGTCCGCGACAAGATCGGTTCGTTCAAGTCGGCGGAGGACACGCAGCGCTGGCTCAACGACTGGCTGATGAACTACGTGGACGGCGATCCGAGCATCTCGAGCGAGGTCACGAAGTCGCAGCGTCCGCTGTCGGCGGCGGAAGTGGTCGTCGACGAGATTCCGGAGAACCCCGGCTACTATCGCGCGCAGTTTTTCCTGCGCCCCCATTTCCAACTGGAGGGTTTGACCGTTTCTCTCCGATTGGTTTCGAAGCTTCCGTCGACCAAGCAAGAGGTGACGACCTGAGCCGCGACTACCGGGCCGGTTGCGGTTTCGCTTAAAGAAGGAGGTGTTCGAGGTGTTGCGGGTCGGAGTCGAACCGTTCCGCAGCAGATTCAACAGCGGTCTTTTCGATATGGTCTTGTTATAACTAATTAGGAGTTCATAGCATGGCAAATGCGTTGGTTGATTACTTCTTGCAGATCGATGGCGTCGAGGGCGAGTCGACCGATCAGCAATATCCCGGTCTGATCCAGATTCAGAGCTGGCAGTGGGCGGAAGAAAACTCGGGTCGTTGGGGCTTCGGCAGCGGCGGCGGCGCGGGCAAGGTCGAGATGAAGGATTTCGAGTTCCGCATGGTGTCGAACAAGGCTTCGCCGAAGCTGTTCCTGATGTGTGCGACGGGCGAGCACATCGGAACCGCGAAGCTGATTTGCCGCAAGTCGGGCAAGGGCCAGCAGGAGTTCCTGACGATCTCGTTCGCGAGCGGCCTCGTGTCGTCGTTCCGTACGCTCGGCAACATGCCGTTCTCGCAGCTCGGTCACGCTAGCGGCGAAGTCGACGGCGTGCTGCCGACGGACCAGATCCGGATCAACTTCGCCCAGATCGAGTTCGAGTACCGCGAACAGCGCAATGACGGCACGATGGGCGCGGTGATCAAGGCTGGGTACGACCTCAAGCAGAACGCCCCGATCTAACCCGTCGGAAGGTTCTAGTTTCCAGGCTAACCTTGGGCAGTGTTGTGGCCTCGCGCCACAACACTCGGGAACACGCACGTGAGCGATCTTCAACTCTACAACAAGCTGTCCAGACGAATTCGTCGTCATTCGCTTCAAGAGGTCGTCGCGGATCATTTGGTCGACCTGATGAATCATGCGATTCGCGGCGCGCGCATGCGTGTCGCGGACGACAGTCCGGCAGCGCATTCGGTATTGAACTTCGGCTGTCCGCCGATGCAGGCGGCCGGCGCGACGAAGATCAACCCCGTTCACGCCGCCGCGCACATCTGCGAAGTGATTCGTCGCTTCGAGCCGCGCGTGGATCCCGCCAGCACGACGGTCAAGCCTCGGACCGAGAGTCGTCGGCGCTTGCCGCAGACGATTTATTTCGACGTGTCGATGAAGGCGCGCGACGACGGAACCGAGCTCGGCGCGAGTCTCGCGCTCGACTACCTGAGCGGGTATTTCAGCCTGGCGGACGATCGGTGAACGGCGAACGGCGATGAATTTTCTCGACCACTACAACGACGAATTGCGGCAGCTGCGCGATGCGGGCGCGCGCTTCTCGAAAGAGCACCCGCAGGTGGCTTCGGCGCTCGGACTGCATCCGGATGCAGTCACGGATCCGTTCGTCGAGCGGCTGCTCGAGGGTGTCGCATATCTGTCGGCGCGTGTGCAGAAGCGTCTTGACCGCGAATGCGCCGAGTTCGCGCAGCAGGCGCTCGGGCGCCTCTGCCCGCTTTACACAGCTTCGACGCCGGCGATCTCGACATTCGCGTTCCATCCGGACCTGGGGTCGCCCGACGCGTTCCGCGGCAATACGCTGCCGCGCGGCTCGCTCGTGGCGGCTCATCTGCCGGGCCGCAAGCTGCCGGTGACGTTCTCGACCGCGCGCGACGTCACGCTGCTGCCGCTGCGTCTCGCGTCGGTCGAATGCAGCCGCAGCATCACCGGGCTGCCGTCGTTGCTCGCGCAACGGCTCGCGTCGTCGCACGCGGTGCTGCGCTTGAAGTTCGAGGTCGAAGGCGGCGCGTCGATCTCCGAGCTGTCGCGCGAAGACAAAGGGTTCACACCGCTGCATCTGAGCCTTGCGGGCGACTTGCCGCGCGCTTATGCGCTGCATCGCGCACTGCTCGCGGATACGACCGCGTGGTTCGCGCTCGTGTCGACGACTCGCGGCGACGAAGTGCTGACGTTGCCGATGTCGGGCATTCGTCTTTCCGGCGTCGACGATTCGGAGGCGCTGCTGCCGGAGGATTTCGGCGGATTGCCCGGGCTGCGGCTGCTGCGCGAGTACTTCGCGCAGCCGACGCGCCTGCTCGGCGTCTACGTCGATGCGTTGGCTGCGATCGCCGAGAAAGCGCCGTCCGCGCGTGCGTTCGAGCTGTTTTTCGCGTTGCGCGACGCGCCGGGCGATCTGGTCGGTGACGTCGACGCGAGTCAGTTCCGCCTTTTCGCGACGCCGGCGATCAATCTGTATTCCAAACGTTTCGATCCGGTGCCGTACGACGCGAATCAGCCCGAGCAGTGGATTCCGGTCGACCGGATGCGGCCCGCCGCGCATCACTTGTGGGCGCTGAACGAGGTGTTCGTGTGCGAGACCAACGGTCGCGCGCATCGTGCGCGGTCGGTGCTCGAGACGGCGGGCTACGAAGGGCAGGATGGCTCGATCCGCTACGGCATGCGGCGCGAGGATGCGCTGCTCGTCGACGGCGTGCGGCGCGATCGTTTCGATCCGCTCGCGAGCCACGACTTGATCGCCGTTTCGATGGTCGACGACACGCTCGATCCGGACGACGTCGCGACGATCACGGGCCGCGCGCTCGTGGCCGATCGCGACTGGCGGCCGACCGCGCTGCTCGACGCCGAACTGCAATTGCTCGATCCGACCGCGGTGAAGCGCATCGAGTGCCTGTGGCCGGCGAGCGCGCCGCGCGGGAAGCCGAGCGTCGACGCGTGTTGGGAAGCCGTGTCGCACATCGGCCGCAATCCGCTCGCGCTGCGCGTGTCGCAGCAGCAGGACGTGACGGCGCGCATCGTCGAGCAGCTGCTGCTCGCGATCGACAAGGACGATGCGCTCGACCGGCAGCGGCTCGAGAGCCTGCGCTCGGTCGTGCTGCGCTCGCGCTTCGTCGCGGCAGGTCGCGCGACGCCGACCGCGCTCGTTCGAGCGACGCAAGTCGAGATCGACATCGCCGAGTCGCTGCACGCGGATCGCGGCGGCTGGCTGTTCGGGCGGCTGCTCGCGCAGGCGCTTGCCGAGTCGGCGACGCTCAACGACGGCATCGAGATCGTCGTGCGCCTCGACGGCGATGCGGCGAGCTCGCACACGAACGCGGCGTCGCGCGACGGGAGGCTCACGTGACGCCGCTCGACCGCGTGACGAAAGCGCTGACGCCGCGCCGCACCTTCTTCGAGCTGATGCGGCGGGTGGAAGCGCTGCAGCGCCGGCACGACAAGCGGTCGGCGCGCAGGCGGCGGCTGCCGAAGTGGCTGCGCATCGAGCAGCCGGCGGAGATGCATTTCGCGAGCACGGAAGTCGAGCGCGTGCACGTGACGCTGCCGCGCTTCATCGAGGACGACGATCACCCGCAGGTCACGGTGGTCCAGCGTCATTTCGGGCTATTCGCGCCGTACGGGCCGCTGCCGGTGCACGTGACCGAGCACGCGATGCAGGAGAAGCGCTTCGAGCGCAACGCTGCGTTCGAGCGCTTCGTCAACGTCGCATGCGGCGACCTCGCGTGGCTGCATTACTCGGCGTGGTCGTCGATGCATCCGGTGCTCGGCTACGAGCGCGCACGCAATCCGTTCGTCGAGCGCGTGACGGCGCTCGCCGACGCGCGCCGCGCGCCGCAGACCGACGTCGATCCGTTCGAGCGTCACACGCAGGCGTGCCGGCGTGCGTTTCCCGGCATCTACTGCGCGCCGCGCCGCTCGCTTGCCGATCTGCAACGGATGCTGCGTGCGTACTTTGGCGTCGCGCTGCGGATCGTGCCGCGTCACGGCCGCTGGATTCCTGTGCCGGCCGCGGCGAACAACGCGCGGCGGCTCGGCGGATGGCGGCTCGGCGCGCGGATCTGGGACGTGCAGCACTCGATCGAGATCGTGATCGGTCCGATCGAAGCCGACGAGTTCTATCGTTGGCAACGCCGCGCGGCAGCCGTCCTGGCGGTGTCCGCGGTCGTGACGGATTTCGTCGACGGACGAATTTACCCTGTCATCAAGGTTCAGGTGTGGACGCGCCCTGAACTCGCAGGAAGGGTTGGGTGCATGCGTGTCGGCGTCGACGCGTGGTCACGGCCGAATCGGGCGCTGCGCACCTTGACTGTCTATGAATCTTTTCGGGACTAGACGTGAATCGCGAACGCATATTCAACTGTCTCGGCCGCACGACTTATGCGGCCCTCGTCGACGCCACGGCGCTAGGCCGATCCCGTCGGCACGCTTTCATCGATCTCGATCACTGGGCGCTATGCCTGCTGCAGCGTGAGCAGAGCGATCTCGCACGCCTGTTCGAGCAGTTCGGCAGCGACGTCGGCGAAGTCAAGCGCCGGATGGAGAAGGCGCTCGACGGCTTCGACGTCAGCGGCGACTCGCTGCGCGACATCTCGAGCTCGCTCGAGCGCAGCGTCGGGCCGGCTGTCATCTGGAGCCAGATCGCGGCGCGCGCGGGCAAGGTGCGCTCCGGCCACCTGCTGCTCGCGTGGCTCGATGAGGATCTGACGCGCCGCTGGCTGCAGCAGCGCGTGCCGACCGGCATCACATCGATCGCGCTCGATGAAGTGGTGAAGCGCTACGAGGCGCTCGCATCGGGCTGGCCGGAAGCCGACGAGGCGCCGGCGGCGGTCGGCGGCGGCGCGCTCGGCGTGGATGCGGGCGAAACCGGCGCCGACGGCGGCAGCGACGCGCTCGCGAAATGGGCGACGTGCCTGACCGAGCAGGCCGCGCGCGGCGAGCTCGATCCCGTCGTCGGCCGCGACGACGAATTGCGGACAGTGATCGACATCCTGTCGCGCCGCCGCCAGAACAATCCGATCCTCGTCGGCGAGGCGGGCGTCGGCAAGACGGCTGTCGTCGAGGCGCTCGCGCAGAAGATCCAAGCGGGCGCGGTGCCGCCTGGGCTTCTCGGCGCGCAGGTGTGGGCGCTCGATCTCGCGCGGATGCAGGCGGGCGCCGGCGTGCGCGGCGAATTCGAGCAGCGGCTCAAGTCGCTGATCGACGCGGTGATCGCCGCGCCGAGCCCGATCATCCTGTTCTGCGACGAGACGCACACGCTGATCGGCGCGGGCGGCGCGGCCGGCACGGGCGACGCGGCGAATCTGATCAAGCCGATGCTCGCGCGCGGCCAACTGCGGATGGTCGCCGCGACGACGTGGTCCGAGTACAAGCAGTACATCGAGCCGGACGCGGCGCTCGTGCGGCGCTTCCAGGCGGTGGCCGTCGACGAGCCGGGCGACGACGCGGCGGTCGACATGCTGCGCACGATCGCGCCGCGCTTCGCCGCGCACCACGGCGTACGCATCGTCGATTCGGCGCTGCGCGGTGCGGTCGAGCTGTCGCGCCGCTATCTGCCCGCGCGGCAATTGCCGGACAAGGCGATCAGCCTGCTCGACACCGCATGCGCGCGCGTCGCGATGAGCCAGAACTGCGCGCCCGCCGAGCTCGAACGGTTGCAGCATCAGGCGTTCGCGATCGGTCAGACGCTCGATTGGCGCGCGAGCGATCGCCGAATGGGCGTGCGCACGCCCGGCGACGAGGCCGAGCTCGAAGGCCGTCAGGCGAATCTCTTCCAGCAGGCGGCGACGCTGGAGACGGTCGTCGACGCGCAGCGCGACGAAGTGCGCACGTGGCTCGCGCGTCTGAACGACGCAGCGCCCATATCGGCCGACAGCGACGGCGATTCGTTCGCCGAGCGCATCGGCGCGAATCGCTGGGTGCGTCCGTGGGTCGACGAGCACGTCGTGTCGGAGGTGCTCGCCGAGTGGACGGGCGTGCCCGTCGCGCAGCTCGCGCAGGACGATGCGCAGCGTGTCGTCGAGCTCGAGGGCGCGCTGAACGCGGGCATCCACGGTCAGACAGGCGCGATGCGCTCGATCGCGCAAGCACTGCAAGTGTCGCATTCGGGGCTCAACGATCCGCGCCGGCCGCTCGGCGTGATGCTGCTCGCCGGCCCGACCGGCACGGGCAAGAGCCAGGCGGCCGCGAAGCTTGCCGAGTTGCTGTTCGGCGGCGAGCGCAATCTTATCCAGTTCAACATGAACGAGTTCCAGGAAGCGCACACGGTATCGACGCTGAAGGGCGCGCCGCCGGGATACGTCGGCTACGGCAAGGGCGGGCGCCTGACCGAAGCGGTTCGCAAGAAGCCGTACAGCGTGCTGCTGCTCGACGAATTCGATCGCGCGCATCCGGACATTCATGAAGTTTTCTATCAGGTCTTCGATCAGGGCTGGATGGAGGACGGCGAAGGTCGCCGGATCAGCTTCCGCAACTGCCTCATTTTGTTGACGAGCAATCTCGGCGATGTCGAGATCGAAGCGGCGTGCAAGACCGATGCGCAGATTTCGCAGGCGAAGCTCGACAAGCTCGTCGGCGAGCGGCTGCAAGGGCGTTTCTCGCCCGCGCTGCTCGCGCGGATCCAGCTCGTCGCATTCCGGCCGCTCGACGTTGACGCGCTCACCGGCATCGCAACGCAGGCGCTCGACGAGCTCGGCGAGCGCCTCGCGGAGAACGATTTGCAGTGGCGCGCGGACGAAGGCGTTGCGGCATGGGTGGCGCACGCGGTGTCGCAGCATCCGGCGAACGGCCGCGCGGTGCGCGATCTGCTGCGCCAGCACGTGATGCCGGCTGTCGCGCGCGGCGTGCTCGCTGCACGCGCGGAGGGGCGCACGCTGAAGACAGTGCGGCTGTCCGCGCACGAGAAGCTGTCGCTCGTGTTCGACGAGGACGCATGGGAACTCAACGGCACCGACGCGGCGACGCTCGGCGAGCAGGCGGCTCTAGCTGCGGCTGCGCTGGATGCTGGGGCGTGCGCTTCCGCGGGAGCGCACGAAGCACGCGAATCGCGTGAATCGCATGAATCGCGTGAAGTGCACGACGCGCGCGCCGATGCGAGCGATGAGCCTCCGGCCGAAGCGCCGCGGCCTCACGAGACGACATCGGCGGATGCCGGCACGACGGGAGAACCGTCATGCGTCTGATCGAACTGCGTAGTCCCTTGCTGGAGCCGGATGCGGTCGCGCTGAGCTTCGTGGTGCATGAGAACCTGTCGCAGGAGCCGTCATATCAGCTGGAACTGCTGAGCCACGACCCGGACCTGGATTTCGACGCGCTGCTCGGCTCGTCGCTGTCGGCGGACATCGA